>JASHVW010000101.1 GCA_030044395.1 Verrucomicrobiia bacterium | reverse complement strand
TTTGCCATTTTTCGACCAGCCAATGGGGATGCGAAAAGCCAATCGAAGGCTCCGACGTTTTCAAATCCGCCAGGATTTTTTTGGTTTCATCGAACTCGCGCAAGTAGGTACGCAAAATGGCGTTCACAAAGCCGGATTGCGGGCCGAAGCCAAGGCGTTTGGCGGTTTCCACCGTTTCGTGAACGGCGGCGTGGGCTGGGATTCTATCGAGCCAGAAAATCTGGTAAATACCCAGGCGCAACAGATTTTGCAAAGCGCCCTTTTGTTCCCGGCCGCTGGTTTTGCGCTGGATGAGCCAGTCGAGGGCCGCCTGCCAACGGACGGTGCCATAGACGATTTCCTGGCACAGGCGGCGATCGGCGGGGGACAAAGAGACGCCGGCCAACTGGCGTTCCAGCAGGTTTTCGGTGAACACTCCGGAAGCGCGTCTTCCCAGAATTTGCGCCGCGATTTGTCTTGGATTTTTGCCGTTCACCAATTTTAATATGTCATCCAGCATCTGGGAAGCGAGACTAAAAAATATGAGAGAAGAATTTGAAAAACTGGCCGCGGCGGGAAAGATTGAGGGGCGCCACGTCGAACCTCTGGTCAAGCTCACCGCGAGCGGTTGTTGTCAGCATCGCAGTTGGGGATTTGGAAAAATCAGGGCCGTGGACACCGTGTTCGCGCGATTCACGATTGATTTTCCCAATAAGCCGGGCCACACGATGGATTTGGCGTTTGCGGCGGAGAATCTCAAACCGATTCCTAAAGACCACATTCTGGCCCGGAAAGCGAATGACCTGGAGAGTGTCCGCGCGCTGGCCGCGCATCATTTGGACCTGATCAAACTCGTGCTGAACAGTTTTGGCGGTCGCGCCACGGTGGACCAAATCCAACAATCGCTGACGCCGGACGTTATCGCCGATGACTGGCACAAATGGTGGGACACGGCGCGGCGTGAAATGAAAAAGGATGGTCATTTTATTGTTCCGACCAAGAAATCTGACCCGGTGGTTTTTCAACAACAGGAAGTCACGTTGCAAGACCGCTCGCTTGCGGATTTTAGGAAGGCCAAGGGACTGAAGGCGCGCGTGGCAGTGGTCACGGAAATCATCAAAGCTCTTCCCGATTTTAAAGACAAGGCGGCGGCGGCCAATGAAATAATTTCCGCGCTAAACACGGACATTGTCTCGCATCAGCGCACCCAACCGTCCGTGGCGCTGGAGGCGATTTTTTCCCGCGACGAATTGCGCCATGCCGCGGGAGTGCCGCCAGCTGAAGGCGAAATTTCGGACGCGCAAATCTGGTCGCAGGACGGGCTTAAATTTGGGCCGCTGCTCGAAGCGATACCCGCCGCCAAACATCATCGTGCGCTCGAATCGTTCAAGCATGCCCATCCCGATAGTTGGCAGGAGGTATTGCGAGGTTCGCTCAATTTGGTTTCGGCGAAACTGGCCAAGGAATTTGCCACGCTGCTCGTGCGGGAAGGCAAGCTGGAGTTGCTCAAGGAAACGCTGGCCAAATTAATCAGCCAGCATACCGCCGGTTCCGAATTGCTGTTATGGTTCGCGCGCGAGCGCAACGAAGATTTTGTGGACATCCTGGGTCCGGAAGTGTTTCGCGCAATGCTTACGGCGATGGAGCGGGACCAGTTCAATGAAAAGCGCTCGAACCGGCTCCGCGATTTCATCATGGAAGACCAGGAATTGCTCGGCGAGTTGACCGCCAGCGCGGACATCGAGGTCATCAAAGACCTGACCCGTGCGCTGCAGCTCTCGACCGTGTTTGACGACATGGACAAACGCTCGCTTTTGGCGCGTCTGGTCAAGGCGCATCCGGTGATTCAGTCCCTGATTAGCGGGGAACAAACCCGGCAGGACTCCACGCTGGTCGTGTCCTGGGACAGTCTGGAGCGGCGGCGGACCGAATATCAGGAACTGGTGCAGAAGAAAATTCCTGCTAATTCCAAGGAAATCGCGATAGCGCGCAGCTACGGCGATTTGCGTGAGAACCACGAATACAAAGCCGCCAAGGAGATGCAGAAGGTACTGATGCGGCGCAAGGACGAACTGGAAGCGCAACTAACCCGCGCCCGCGGCGCCGATTTTTCAAACGTCAAGACCGACGCCGTCAACATCGGCACGGTGGTGCAGACAACTGATCTAGCCACCAACCAGTTGGAGACGTTCTCGATACTGGGCGCGTGGGATTCCGACCCGGACAAGGGCGTCATCAGCTATCTCACGCCGATCGGCCAGGCCCTCCTCAATTGTAAAGTGGGCGACGAAGTGGAGTTTGAACTGCACGGCGCCATCCATCGCCATCGCATCGAAAAAATCGAAGGCGCCAAAATTGAGAGTGCCGCGCCGGATACCGTGCCGGCACAGACGGCGGGTTGACGATATATTTTAGGGCTAAAAAGACATTACGCTTTTCCGCCGAAGCTCACGTAATCGTCGAGATCGAGCAGGTCGAACCAGGTGGCGATATCTTCGCGTTTTGGGCCGGTGGCTTTTTGCAAGCCGTTGAAAAAGTCGCGCGACTCCACGTCGCTGGGCGTGCGTTTTTCAGCAAGCCGCGACCACATGGCGATTTCGACGTCGGTGCGTTTGTGTTTCGCATTAGCGGTGATCCATTCCAGGATTTCGCCGTCGCCTTTGCCCGCGGCCAGTTCTCTTTTCAACGCCTCGGCGTCAATGCCGGCGAATTCCAGGAACCGCTGGTCGAGCGGGCAATCGTAATGATATTCGCCGTTTTTGCCGGCGATCGTGGCGCGGCCTTTGTCCAAACAACGCGGCAAAATGACGAAGCCGCCCAATCGGACGCGCGGGCTGCGCGGCGGAAATTTTGTCAAATCAGGTGTACTCAATGGCATAGTTTTCCTTTCTCGTTTAGTGCTTCAACCGGCTGACTAGATTGCACTGAAACCGTAAAATTGCAAGTCCTGCCAGTTTTTCGTTGAGTGATGAAAGAGGGGCCCGCCGGAGGGCTGGCGGTCTGGAACCTGCCGGAAATCCGGTAGTGTAGCAAGAATTGGGGCGCCTCTTCTTGACCTGCTTCGGCAAGCCGATTATTTTCGCCTTCATGAATCGGAAAACACTCTTGCGCTTCAAAAATCGTTGACGCTGCTATGAACGGATTACCTTCAATTCCCAGGGACCAGCGGAAAATTGATGTGGACCACCTTAACCTGCTCTCGATTTTTCACTTCATTGGGGCTGGACTGGCGCTATTTGGCATTCTTTTTCTTCTGGCGCATTTCGCAATGATGCACGCGTTTTTTGCAAACCCAAAATTTTGGCAGGGTCAAAAGCAAACTCCTCCTCCCGCGGAAATCTTTGCCGTCTTTGAATGGTTTTACTTGATTTTTGGCGTTTGGTTCACGGTGTCGGGAATTTTGAACGTAGTCTCAGGCGTCTCTCTCCAAGCCAAAAAGCATCGGACATTTTCCATGTTTGTCGCCGGTCTGAATTGCCTGCACGTCCCGCTCGGAACCGTCTTGGGAGTGTTTACGATTATCGTTCTGATGCGCGGTTCAGTTCGGGAGTTGTATGAAGCGGCTTACTCCGGCGCGGCGCGGTAACCCACAATTTGCCCGTCAGGAAGACGGACGGCGTTGGTTTGATTGAACTGATAGGAAGCGCTCCAATTTCCCGTAAGGCGCAGGATGGTCGTCCGGTCTGCTTCAATCGTAACCGGAACCGTCACATACCCGTAGCCGTTGGCGCGGGCGAGCACCCGGTAGCTTCCAGCCGGCAACGTGACCCGCCGCGGGTCCTGGAAAATGGTTCCGGAATCATTGTGAACCTTTCGCAGCAGCTTTCCGCGATTGGAATAAATCCGGTAATCGGAATAGACGGGGCGGTTCGGGTCGCGGCTGTTGAAGTCCGCGGTCACGTCATAGGCGGAATAAGCCACGAGCGTTCCTGCGTTCGCATTTGCCGTGGCGACGGCCGATGGCACAGGCCCCACGGCACCCAAAACCAATCCGTCTTTCGCCAAAACAGAGAGACTCAGAAATACGCCGGCGGTTGCCAAAAGGAGCTTAGTCATTGTTTTCATGGTTCAAACTTGCCACATTTTACTTATGTGGAAAGCTTTCTGAAAGGAATTTAATGAATGGTTCAAGGGGCTTTAATGAACATAGTGTCTCATTCATTGGTGAATTGATACCCCTATGAGAATCCTGTTGGTGGAAGACGAAAAGAAAGTGGCTGAGATCATCGAGCGCGGCCTCAAGGCGGAGCGTTTTGCCGTGGACGTTTGCCACTACGGCCGCGCCGGCTGGGAAATGGCCTCCACGTACGAATACGACCTGATCATCCTGGATTTGATGCTGCCCGAAATGAGCGGCACGGAAATCCTGGAAAAAGTCCGTCGAAAAAACGCCGAGGTTCCCATCCTGATTCTCACCGCGCGAGACACGATGAGCGACAAGGTCAAAAATTTTGAATTGGGCGCGGACGATTACCTGACCAAGCCGTTTGCGTTCGCCGAGCTGCTGGTGCGGGTGAAAGCGTTGCTGCGGAGGGGACCGGTGAACCGCTCCAGTGTGTTGCGAGTGGGAGATTTGGAAATTGACCGGCTCTCACAAAGCGTGAGGCGCGGAGGCAGAAAGATCGAGCTGACGGCCAAGGAATATTCGCTGCTGGAATATCTGGCGACCAATCCGGGCCGCGTTTTTTCGCGCACGATGATCATCGAACACGTTTGGGACCAGAGTTTCCAAGGGCTGACCAACATCGTTGACGTGTATGTGCGGCATTTGCGGGAAAAGGTGGATGATGCGTATCCGCTTAAGTTGTTGCGCACGGTCAGGGGCGTGGGCTACAGCTTGAGCGACGAGGCTGCTTCATGAGTTCGCGATCCATCAGCTTCCGCCTTGTCCTGTGGTATTCCCTGCTGCTGACGGGAATTTTTACGGCGCTGTTCGCGCTGCTGTATTTCAACGTTGGCCGCTTCCTGCAAAACGACATGAGCACATCGCAGTTGCGCCACGCGCAACAAATATCGAATTCGTTGCTGACTAACATTCGCCTGACCGGCGAAGACAAGTTGGCAGCCAAAGCAAAGGAATTCTTCGAACCGGAGAGCAACGACCGATTCATCCGGATCACCCGGGAATCTGACGGCAAGGTGATTTACACTTCCGGCACGCCCACGGACGACGGTTTCAATCCAGCCAACGTTCCCGCGCTTCCCTTTTCGCCGGAAACCGAATATTCGCGCCAAATTAAATTGCCCGGCGACAAAACCCTGCTCGTCACCGCTTTGAAATACACGTCGCCAGACCATCAAGACTATTTGGTCGAATTTGGCGCCCTGCTGGACCCGGTCAAAGCCATGCTGAACCATCTTATTCTGCAACTGGCGCTGGGTTTGCCGCTGGCCATTGCCATCGTCACCGTCGGCGGCTATTGGCTGGTGCGCCGGGCTCTGGCGCCCGTGGAACAAATTACGCGCGCGGCCGAGCGAATCACTCAGCATAATTTGAACGACCGACTGCCGGTGACGAACACCGGGGACGAATTGGAGCGCCTTTCGATTTCACTCAACCGGATGATCGCACGGCTGGACGATGCGTTTCAAAATTCAATCCGTTTCGTCGCCGACGCCTCGCATGAATTGCGCACGCCGTTGACCATCTTGCGGGGCGAGTTGGAAAGCATGGCCGAAGACGGACGGTTGGGTACGGAATGGCGCGAGCGCGCGGCCAGCCTGCTCGAGGAGACCGAACAATTGAGCCGGATCGTCGAACAACTGTTCACGCTCTCCCGCCTGGATGCGGGTGAGGCGCAGAGCGACTGCTCCAGCTTTGATCTGGCCGAACTGGCCAGGACCACCGCGGAACAAATGAATTTGCTGGCCGAAGACAAGGGCATTTCGATTACGTGCGAGGCGGGCCAGCCGGTGACGGTGGAAGGCGACCCTACGAGGCTCAAACAGGTGGTCGTCAATCTCCTGGATAATGCCATCAAATACACCTCGAAAAATGGGGCCATTCAATTGCGGATTCGCGCGGTCAACGGCCATGCCATTTTGGAAGTGGAGGACAACGGCATCGGAATTTCCGCCGAAGCCCTCCCTCATGTCTTTGAACGTTTTTTCCGAGTGGACCAGGCGCGGTCGGACGATTCCGAAGGCGCGGGCCTGGGGCTCTCCATCGTCAAATCCATCTGCACGGCACATGGGGCGGAAGTGGACGTGGTAAGTGTTCCGCAAATGGGCACGCGGTTTCGCGTGAAAATGCCGTTGCATAAAAATTAAACCAGCAATGAAATTCAAAATTCCCCAATTCCATTTTAAACTTATTTCGGGTTTATGCGGCGTCTCGGCGGTGGTTCTTATCGGCCTGGGCGTGTTTTGGATCAGCCGGCATTCGAGCGCGCAGACTCCGCCGGTGAATGACGCCGCGAACCTGCCAACGGTGAGCGTGGCCAAAGTGACTCGTGAAGACCTTTCCAAGGAAGACACCGTCCAGGCGGAATTTCGTCCTTACGTCCAGGTGGAATTGCACGCGAAGGTATCTGGTTACGTGAAAGAGATGGATGTGGATTTTGGCGACAAGGTGAAGGCGGGGGAACTGCTGGCCACGCTCGAGGTGCCTGAACTCCACGACGACCTGAATAATGCCATTGCGGACGAACAAAAAGCAGAGGCAGATTACACCAATGCCGACTTGATTTACACCCGGTTGATGGGTGTCAACCGCGAGCACCCCAATCTGGTTGCCCAGCAAGATCTGGACACTGCTTTGGCCAATGACCAGGCCGCCGCCGCCGCCATTGCGGCCGCGAAAGCGGAGGTTGGAAAATACAAGACGTTGGTCGGTTACACGCAAATCATCGCGCCGTTCGACGGCGTAGTGACCTGGCGCTATGCCGACCCGGGCGCGTTGATTCAGGCCGGCACCTCATCCGATACACAATCGCTCCCGTTGGTGACCGTTTCGGACAACTACCTGCTTCGTCTTGATTTTCCTGTGGATGAGACATACGTCCAGGACATCCACGTGGGCGACACGGTGCAGGTACGGGTCAGTTCATTGCACGACAAAACCTTTTCAGGAACCATCACGCGCTTCACCCGCGACGTGGACGATAACACCCGACAGATGACGACGGAAATTGAAGTGCCGAATCCCAACTTGGAATTGGTGCCGGGCATGTATGCGTGGGTGATTTTGCAGGTGGAAAAACGTCCGGAGGCACTCACGGTCCCCACGGAAGCGGTCATGCCCGGCAGCAGCACAACGACGGGGACGGTTCTGGTGGTCAACGCCAACGATGAGATTGAGCAACGAGTGGTCACGCTCGGCTTGGAGACTCCAAACGCGTACGAGGTGCTCTCGGGCTTGCGCGAAGGCGAACTGGTGATTGTCGGCAATCCTTCCGGTTTCCAAGCCGGCCAGAAAGTGCAACCGGAACCAATGCAACTTTCAATGAGCGGAGGAAACCAAGATTAATGAATGGCCTGACTCCCCAACAGATGGAACGCCTGCGGCAGATTGACGCCTGCACGCTGGCCAATACCATTGAGCAATTTCACGAACGATTGCGCAATGAAGGATTTGCTGATCATTCCATCAACTGTCTGTTTCCGAATCTCCCGAACATGCTGGGTTACGCGGCCACCGTCAAAATCCGTGGATCCGACCTGCCGACCGCCGACGGAGTGTACAGCGACCGGACGGACTGGTGGGATTATATCCTGTCGGTGCCGGCGCCGCGGGTGGCGGTGGTTCAAGACATGGCGACCAAGGTGGGCCTGGGATCGCTCCTGGGCGCGGTGCATATCAACATCCTGCGCGCCCTCGGTTGTGTCGGCGCGGTTACCAATGGCTCCGTGCGCGACATTCCGGCCGCGGAGAAGCTTGGCTTTCAAATCTTCGCGCGCGGCGTTTCGGTTTCCCATGCTTATGTCCACATCGTTGAATTCGGCAAGCCGGTCGAGATTGGCGGATTAAAAATCCAATCCGGAGATTTATTGCACGGTGATTTGCACGGGGTCCAAAACATTCCGCTTGATATCGCCGATCGGATTCCGGGCGTCGCAGAACGAATCGCCGCCAAAGAGAAGGCAGTGATTGAGGTTTGCCAATCCGGGGACGTAACCATTGAAAAACTGCGCGCGGCGGTTGCGAAGAACCACTCTTAACGCCTTTTTCATTTCATGTCCCGCTTTGCGATTCGTTTTCCATACCTGATCATTGTTATCTGCCTCATCACCTGCGTGGTGGGGATTACCAGCCTGGTTCGCATGCCGGTGGACCTGTTTCCGCCCATTAGGATTCCGGTGGTGGTGGTGGCGACCTTTTTCAACGGGATGCCGCCGGAGCAGATCGAAACGGACATCACTGGTCGCTTCGAGCGCTTTTTCACTCTGGCAAGCGGCGTGGACCATATGGAATCCCGCTCGCTTCCCGGGGTGAGCCTCATCAAAATTTATTTTCAGCCGGGGTTCAACGCCGATTCAGCCGTCACCAGCATTGCGAACCTGGCGATGGCCGATTTGCGGCGGTTGCCGCCCGGGACCCTGCCTCCGGTAGTGCTGCAATTTGACGCATCAAGCCTGCCGGTTTGCTTGATTACGCTGAAAGGAAAAGGATTGAGCGAAGCCAAACTCCGCGACCTGGGACAATTCGACGTGCGCGACCAAATTGCAAACGTGCCCGGTGCTTCGGTCCCGATGCCATTCGGCGGGCGCTACCGGCAAATCATGGTTTATGTGGACCCACTCAAACTCGAAGCGTACCAGTTGAGTGTCATGGACGTCGTCCACGCGGTGAACGATGCGAACCTCATCCTGCCGGCCGGCGATGTGAAAATCGGCCCGTATGATTACAACCTCTATGTCAACAGCCAGGTCAATGACATGAGTGATTTAAACCAAGTGCCGTTGAAAACGATTGATAATGTGCCGGTGACGGTGGGAGATGTCGGCCAGGCGGTGGACGGCGCGCAAATCCAGTACAACATCGTGCGGGTGGACGGCCAGCCGTCCGTTTATCTGCCCGTGCTTAAACAGGGCGGCGACGCCAACACGATTGAAGTGGTGAACGGCATCAAGAAATCCATCGCGAATCTCTTCGACGTGCCCAAGCAACTGGTGGCCAAGGTTGCCTTTGACCAGTCCGTTTATGTGCGCAGCGCCATTGATAATTTGATCCATGAAGGGCTTATCGGCTTGGTGCTGACCGGCATCATGATCTTGGTTTTTCTGGGCAGCATGAGAGCCACGGTGGCGGTTTTCCTCTCCATCCCGCTTTCGGCCCTGGCGGCCTTCGTCGCTTTGCAAATGGGCAACAGCACGGTCAACACGATGATCCTGGGCGGGCTGGCGCTGGCGTTTTCCCGCTTGATTGACAACTCCGTGGTGGTGCTTGAGAACATCTTCCGGCACATGGAGCATGGCGAAAAGCCCGAAGTCGCCGCCGAGCGAGGCGGGCGGGAAGTGGCCCTGCCTGTGTTGGCGGCGACGTTGACGACGTCCATCGTCTTCTTCCCCGTGACATTCCTGTACGGGGTCAGCCGGTTCCTTTTCACCGCGCTGGCGTTGTCAGTGATTCTTTCGCTATTCGCTTCCTATCTGGTGGCGATGACGGTGGTGCCGCTGTTTTGCGCCAAGCTCATCAAGCTTAAACAGGGGCATGGCGGGAAAGGGGAAACCGACGAACCGAAAGGATGGGGGGCGCGTTTCAATCGCTGGTTCAACGGCGGATTCAACCGGATGCTGGATCGCTATGAAGGCGTGCTGAAGCTGGCGCTGGGCCGGCCGCTGGCCACGGTCCTGGGCATTACGGGTGTTTTCATCCTAAGTTTGGGATTTTATCCCTTTATTGGTGAGGCCTATTTTCCGCGCACTGACCCCAGCCAGTTTGTCATCAATCTCAAAGCCCCCATTGGCACGCGCATTGAGCGAACTGACCAGTTGGTGGAGCGTGTCGAACAAGTCATCCGGGAAGTGGTGCCGCCAAAGGACTTGAAAATCATTGTCTCGAACATCGGCGTCACGGCGGGGTTTTCAGCAATTTACACGCCCAACTCGGGTCCGCACACGGCGTTTGTGCAGGTGGGATTGAACCCCGGCCACAAATTGAGCAGTTTCCAATACATGGACCTGGTGCGCGCCCAGCTGCGAAAGGAGGTGCCCGAGGTTGCGGCTTATTTTCAGACCGGCGGGCTGGTGGACGCGATTCTCAATTTGGGGCTTCCGGCCCCTCTCGACGTGCAGGTGGTGGGCATGGACATGGGCCAGACGCACCAGATTGCCGTGGACATTGCCAACCAGGCCCGGGTCCTGCGGGGCGTCAGCGACGTATTAGTGCCACAGGACGTAGATTACCCGGCCTTGCAATTGAACATTGACCGGCAGCACGCCAGCGAACTGGGCCTGAGTGAAAAGGATGTCGTGGGCGACGTCATCACCGCCCTGACCTCGGACCTGATGATCGCGCCCAGTTATTGGGTGGACCCGCGGAGTGGCAACGATTATTTTCTCACCGTCCAATATCCGGAAAGTCTCCTTCCGAAGGACCTCTCTGAACTCGGCTCGGTCCCGTTGCGCGGGGCGGGCCTGCCATTGCCCACGCGTTTGGATACCGTCAGCAAATTTGTCCATCTGAATGCGCCCACCGAAGTGGACCATTACCAACTGTTGCGCGTGATGGACGTTTATGTGGCGCCATCCGGGGAGGACATTGGCAAGGTGCTGCGTGGCGTCCGGAACATCGTCAAAAAGCTCGACCTGCCGTCCAATGTTCGCGTGAACATTCGTGGCTCCGCCCAAGCCATGCAGGAATCATTCCGCAGTTTCGGGCTGGGATTGATACTTTCCACGCTGCTGGTGTATTTGATTTTGGTGGCGCAGTTCCGTTCGTTCCTGGACCCGTTCCTGATTTTGCTGGCGGTGCCGACCGGACTGACCGGCGTGCTGCTGATCCTTTTCGCCACTGGGACCACGCTGAATGTCATGTCGCTGATGGGGGTGGTGATGATGGTGGGCATCGTGGTTTCGAACAGCATCCTGATCGTGGATTTCACGAACCGTCTGCGGGCGGAGGGGCGGCCATTAGGCGAAGCGGTGTCGCTGGCGTGCCGCATCCGTTTGCGCCCGGTGCTGATGACCTCGCTGGCGACGCTGATCGGTTTAATACCGATGGCGCTGGCGCTTGAGGCCGGCAGCGAGGCCTATGCGCCGCTGGCCCGCGCCATTATCGGCGGCCTGGCAGTCTCCGTGGTCTTGACAGTCTTCGTCGTCCCATGCACTTATTATATCTTCTACCGGCGAAAAGAGGCGCCGGCCAAAGTTTCCGGTGACGAAGCGGTTCGCCCGCCTCATACGGATTGAATATTTGAAAATGAAACAGATTCATTTGATCCTGGCCATGTTCCAGGCTGCCGCCGGGTCGATGGCGCAGGGGACGAATACCTGGCCGCTCTTGAACCTGGAGCAGGCGCAGGCGCTCGCGCTGAAACATCACCCCCAAATCGCCGCCGCGAATTATCGCGCGCTCGCCGCCCAGGAGGCGGTGACGGAGACGCGCGCCGGTTATTTTCCGCAAGCCAATGTGTATGCGGATGCGGTGGGTGCCAATTCCGAAGGCACTCGCGTTATGGCGGGCGGGCTGAACAATCCCAGTGTTTATGATCGCGGCGCCGGTGGAATTCAAATCAACCAGTTGATAACAGATTTCGGACGCACCGCCAATCTGACGGCCAGTTCGAAGTATCAGTCCCAAGCCGCGAGCCAGAACGCCAACACCACCCGCGAGCAGGTTTTGTTGGACGCGGACACCGCCTATTTCAATGTCCTGGCGGCGCACGCGGTGTTAAACGTGGCGCACCAGACGTTGGACACACGGCAAGTGGTGCTCGACCAAGTCACGGCGCTTGCCACCAATAAATTGCGCTCCGAACTGGATGTCAGTTTCGCGCAGGTTGAGGTCCAGCAGGCTCAACTGCTGGTGGAAAATGCTCAAAACAATGCCGATGCCGCCATGGCGTCATTTTCCACCGCGCTGGGTTACAGTGAACTGCACCAATATCAACTGGTGGAGGAAGCGCCGCCGGAAAATCCCGGGACCAATGATGTGGAAGATTTGATACAACTGGCGCTGGCTGACCGCCCGGAATTGTTGAGTCTGCGCGACGAGCGGGACGCGGCATCCCGGTTTGCCAAAGGAGAGCGGGATGCCCGACTGCCGATGATCGAAGCGGTAGGGGTGGCTGGCGACGCGCCGGCGCACGATCCTCATTTGCCGGACGATTATGCGGCAGGCGGGTTCCAACTGGACCTGCCCATTTTTGCGGGCGGTCTTTATGTGTCGCGGCAGCGGGAAGCGGAACTGCAGGCGCAGGCGGATGAGAAATTGCTTGCTTCCGCGGAGAACAACGTGATTCGCGACGTGCGGATTTCATGGCTGGATTACAACAACGCCAAAGAGCAACTTCACACGACCGAACAGTTGCTCCAGACTGCCGAAGAAGCCTACACGCTCGCGCAGGCGCGTTACCAGACTGGCATCAGTTCCATCGTGGAATTGAGCGAGGCGCAATTAAATCTAACTTCGGCGCAAATCGCCGATGCCAACGCGCGCTACAACGTTTTCATCCAGCAGGCCAATGTCGCCTACCAAATCGGCGCGCTGCATTGAGAAATCAGTCCAATCCCGGCGGACGCGGGGCAAAGGTTTTGATGGAAATGCCATCCACCGTAGCTGAGCCGGCATACACGGAGAAATAAAAATACTTCGATACCGAATCATAATCCGGCAGCAATGAGAAATCCATCCAGTCGCGAAATTGCTTTGGAAGAAGGGGCATCACCCCGGTGGCGGCCGGGTCGCCGGAGGTTTCGGCTTGAAGGGTTTTGAAAACCGGGCGCAACATTTCACGCTGGTTTTCATAGCCAAACATGCCATTTCCGCCGCCGCCGACGTGTTGCGCGGCGTCAACCAATCCAGGGAGGCCACTCAGTGGCTTCGGCCGATTTGCGGCGCTACGAAGAAATTCTTCCATCATGGAGATGTCCGTTGTCAGCGCCACATAACCGTCGCTGGTCGCGCAATAGAGAAAATTCTGCGGCGTCGGGGTGCCCGCCATGCCCGGCATCCCTCCACGGGACAAAGGAATCGAATAGATTTTGAATCCTTGGAAATTGCGCGGCGGAGGCGCTTTTTGCTCCGTCGGCAGCATTGACATCAGCGTGGTAATGGAGGCGACGGCACGGTCACCGTTTTGAACGCTGAACAGAAAGAGCGAGGGTGCGCCGTTGGCGTCTCCGGTTCCATCGGGCGGCTTCTGATACCGGATAAAGTCGTCGCCGAGATTTTCAAAGAGATTTTTGCGGATGTCGAAGCCCGGTTCCTTTTGCTGCGCATTGACGTTGGCCATGTCAATGGCGGCGTCCACGCCGACTTTGACCGATGGCGAGACGTTGTCGAGAATGTCCTGCAAGGTCTGCCACGCTTGTTGTCCATCCACGCGGCAGCGGACGAATTTCGTCACGTCCGCGGGGACAAAAGCCGGCGGTATGGCGGTCTCGTGCTCCAGGGCCAGCATTTTGAAAATTCCCTGCCGGGCCGACGCGGGTTCGGCGATGAAAAAGTTCAACTGTGCGCCCTCTTGCGTATCACGGTAGACAATGCTGACGCTATTTACCGCGGTCAAACCCAGGGCGGCGATGACTTTATTCCATGGTACTTGCGGCATGACGGTTGGCGCCTCAGGATTCGGTGCCGGCGGCTGGATGGAAGCGAGGATTCCGAAAAACGCTTTGGCGTCGAGCCAGCCGTAATAAAGCGGCGAATCGCCGAATCGCGCCAGTTTATCGGCGGCAAATGCAGGACCATCGCTCAACGCCGGCATTTCACTGCCGGTCAAGTGGGCGACGATTGGGTCAACCACATCGGTCGCATTTCCCACAATCAGAAGCGAATCAAATTGTCCCACCAACAGTTCGTGCGGCCTTTCGGGCGGGGGTGTCCGACCCAGTTCCTGCACTTGCGGCCGCGCGGGAAAAATATTGGTGACCGAAGGCGGAATATCGTTGCTCGAAATCATAACCACTGAGAACGGCACGCCGCGAATAGTTTGGGTCCGGATGGTTTTGCCATCGTCGGTCCATTTTTTTTGCAGGGCGGCCAGGTTGGTTTTCAACTGCTCGCTTTTGCCCTTTGCATCGAGGAGTAAAATAATTCCGGGCGATTTATCACCGCCCCCGTTCCATCCGTTTTGTGTGACGGCGAAGGTCAATTGACCCTGCGGCAAATCCTCGAAGTCGGCCCATTTGACGCCCAAATCTGTTTCCAGGGGGCCGATAATGGCGTCATTCATTTTGCTGACAAATTTGTTATGAAACAGCTCCATCGTCGGGTCATTCCAGAACTGCCATTGCGGGGATTGACGCGCGTCGGCGCGCAACGCCGCGAAATCAGGAACGGTGAAAACGAACAATGTGTCCGACGGCAGGAGATTTTCGGCGGGCGGAATCGCGGCGCGGACGCTTGAAAAGGTAAGAAACAAGGTGGCTGCAAAGAACATTCCGGCGGCGCGCCTGCAAAGCTTGCGGATCATCATTGTTTGAGTCCTGATGGGCTATTTGGCCGCCGGATGCATCGTGAGGGCCGGCGGATCAAGATAACGGTACGGATTGTCCGGGTTGTCCGAGGAATAGGCAAAGGCGTCGCGGTGATCGAGAAAATTTTTCACCAACTCAACGGGGATGGCAAAGCCGAGTCCCTCGCCAAAGGTGATCTTCATATTCGTCACGCCCACAACCTGGCCGGAGAGATTGAAGAGCGGGCCGCCGCTGTTGCCGGGATTGATTTGGGCCGTCGTCTGCAAATACAGTTCGCCTTCCAGTTCGCGCGTCTTCGTGCTGATGATACCCTGGGTTACCGTGCGTTCCAACCCCATCGGGCTGCCGATGGCAAACACCGGATCCCCCACGCTCAAGGCGTCCGCGCTGCCAAGGGTGACGTATTTGAATTTAGGGGCATTTTTATCTTCGATATGCAGCAAGGCCAAATCGTGAAACTTGTTGATGGCAATAATGCGGACCTTTTTGTAATTGTCGTATTCAAGCTGGCCGTCAATCTGGCGATAAACCTGCACGGAGATTTCCGTTTCGCCTTCGATGACGTGGAAATTGGTGATGAGATAGCCGTCGGGGTTGATGAAGAAGCCGGAACCGAGCCCCTCCGGCGTGCTTACTTGCACGACGGCTTCGCCGAGTTGATTAACCAAGTCCTGGACATCGGCGGCGGGGGCGTTTACGGCACCAGCCGTGTAAAATTCCGGCGCGAAGGGCGTGAGGAGGGGGCTGCTGGCCGAATCTTTTGCCAGGACCTCGCCGGCCCGGGTAATCCTGGTGACGGCGTTTTTGGGAATCACGAGCACGGTATAGCCGACGTCCATCACGATGGAATCGGGCTTTTCGACGAGAATCCTGCCGGTCACTGCGGCTTGGTTCTTCAATTGAACCGTATCGGCGGCAGCGAGCTGCAAACCGAGAAGCATCGCCACCGCAAGAATCATGTTTTTCTTTAACGACATTGTCAGATAATAACGGACTAAAGGGGTTTTGACAAGGGCGGGAGGAAATGATTCAAAAACGGGGAGTCAAATCTATGCCGGAATTCAAACTAATGTTCCGTTGAAGAATCACGAAACCATGACTCGTCTCCGGTTGTTTGTGGCCATTCCGATTCCGGCGATGGTTCGGGATGCGATGGCCAGCGCACAGGTTGAACTGCGCGAACTCGCGCCGCGTGAAGCTGTTCGCTGGACGATACCGGAACAATTTCATCTGACACTCAAGTTTCTTGGCGATGTGGCGGTGGAGCAGGCAGGCCCTCTGAAAGAATCTGTCGGGGCCGTTTGCCAAGCGTCGGAGCCGTCGGCGTTGCGCGCGCAGGGGATCGGATTTTTTCCAAACGGACGCCGTCCGCGGGTGATTTGGGCGGGCATCCCCGATGAGACCGGCGGCCTGGCCGGCTTGCAAAAGCAAATCGAAACGGCCGTGCGGCCATTCGCGGAGAATTCCGGCGAAGAAAACAGTGGAGGTTATTCCGGCCACGTAACCCTGGGCCGTGTCAGGGTTTTCCGCCGTGGTTGTCTTGAAAAGTTGTTGCGGCACGCGGGAGAGATGGCGGGCAGTGTTTTTGGCGAATGGATGGCGCGGGAGGTTGAAATTGTCCGGAGCGAATTGTCCGCGAACGGCGCGCGCCACACCGTGCTGGCGACGTTTGCGCTTGGGGTGAGGTCGCCGCCCGAGGCCCTAAAATAGCTATTGCCACCCGCCATTTTTCTGATATTTTAGACATCCCTTTTGCCGGAATCGGCGGGAGGAAAACGGTTCATTGCGCATCGAGTGGATGCGGCTTGTTGCGTCGAAGCGCGCAAAGGCGAACCACAACAAC
>JASHVW010000100.1 GCA_030044395.1 Verrucomicrobiia bacterium | reverse complement strand
TTCATTCCTCACTCCGTGCCTTAAAGAATTCTTTCCGCCAACACCCGCTGAACGGTTTAACATTGTCCAACATCGCGGGCACGTGCCGGAACGGGATGGTTCTGGACAACATCACGAACGCGTTCTTCAGTGACATTCACGTGAGTGGCTATCAAGGCGCATTGTTGACGGAAACGAACGTGCAGGGCAGGGGAGTGGAACTTTATGGAAAGGAGGGCCGGTAAAAGGGAAAATATCCGGGGATTGCGAATGGCTGGACCAGGATTCCAAGGTTTTATATCGTCTTTCAAACCTCCTTCGTCAGCTTCACGCCGAATTGCAGGAGTTTTTTTACATCGGCATCCGATTTTGCCTCCGCGTAAATCCGCAGAATCGGTTCGGTGCCCGAACCGCGCAACATGAGCCATGAAGTATCTGCGGCCACAAATTTCACGCCGTCGAAAGCCTTCACTTCCGCCAGCGGCGATTTCAACAACTTGTCCGGCGGATTCGTTCTCAGAAGTTCCATGAGGGTACCGCGTTTCTCCAACGGAAAATGCGGGTCAATCCGACCGTAGCGGTGCGGCCCGAATTGTTTTTCCAATCCGGCCAGAAGTTTGGTCACGGAAACTTTTTCCACGGCCAGCATTTCCAGCAGCATCAGCCCCGCAGCGAGGCCGTCGCGTTCGGGGATGTGTCCGCGAAACCCGATCCCACCGCTCTCTTCCGCGCCCAACAGCACGTCGCCTTTCAACATTTCAGCGCAGATATATTTGAACCCAACCCCCGTCTCAACGAGCGGCAGATTGTAAGCCGCGCACATTTTATCCACCATCGAAGTGGTCGTCAGCGCCTTGACGATCCGGCCGGTCTGTTTGCGGTTGCATATACTGTGATGCAGCAGCAGACAGATGATCTGGTGCGTCGTCAGGTAATTGCCCCGCCCGTCCATCCCGCCCACCCGGTCGGCGTCGCCGTCGGTCACCAGGCAAATGTCGTGCGGGTGGGCGCGCAGGAATTTCTGGCTGCGCCCGTAATTTTGGACAACCGGCTCGGGATTAATCCCGCCAAAAAGCACGTCATGCTCGCCGTTGAGCGTCGTGACTTTGCACGTCGTGCCGGCGAGCAATTGCTCAAAGCATCCCGCGCCCACTCCGAAGAGCGCTTCGTGCGCGAACCGCAACTTCGATTTGGCGATCAATTTGAAATCCACCAGCCTTTTCAGCGCCGCGTAGTGCGCCGGGCGAACGTCCTGAATTAAAATGTTCGGTTTTGAATTTGGCGCCGGAAGCTGGGGCGGAGTTTTATCCAGGAAACTTTCAACGGCCTTGCATTCTTCCGAATTGCTCGAGCCCCCGAACCACGACTTGAGTTTGAACCCGTTGAAAATCGGAGGATTGTGGCTGGCTGTAATCATCACGCCGCCGACGGCGTTCAAGTCCTTGACCGCAAAGGAAACCGAGGGCGTGGGCGTCGGTTCCGGCGCAAGAATCACCTCGAAGCCGTTTCCGGCCAAAACGTCCGCAGTGATTTTGGCGAACCGGTCGGAGAAAAATCTGCGGTCGTAGCCGACGACCACCTTGGGCTCCCGGTTAAAAACCGGCGAGGCTCGATCCTGAATTTCAAACAGCCAATATGCCGCCGCGGCTTGGGCCACACGGGCGACATTGGCAAAATTAAAGTCCTCGGCGATGACCGCGCGCCAGCCATCTGTTCCAAATTTGATTGGTGACACGCGCCAGAGTCTGGCATAGCCGCATTCAACATTCAACGTTCAACGCCGCCACCTTCTTCTGCGACCATGAACCTGCCGCTTAGTGCCTGCCTTTCATGCCACGGTTGGCGTCCTCTTACGGTGAGCGCTCCCCGCGCATCGGGAAGACAAATCAGGCGCTCTCTGTCTTCTCCTTTCCTTGCCGAAGCCGGAGCAATAACGGTTTCCAATTCATTTTTTCCACATTTTTGTCACATTTCTATTTGACCGTTTTGATAATTTCACGTAGTTACCATAGCTCGCCGCGAGAATTATTTTAAATTCAGGCGTAATAACGACGAACGAACACGCGAATGCTCGAAGGAAAATCATTTTTGGCCATTGATTTCGGCGCAGGCAGCCTCAAGGTTGCGGAGTTCGAGAGCAATGATGCCGGCGGTTTGGTCCTGAAAAATTTTTCAATCAAAGCGCTCGGGCCGGAAGGCTCGCAGGAGGCCACTCGCGAAAAGGTCATTCTCAAAGCCCTCCAGGAAACCCTCGCCGAAAAAGGTCTCCGGGCCAAAAACGTCAACGTCTGCGCCCCGGGCTATCACGTCTTTTCCAAATTCGTCAAACTGCCCCCGGTGGACGCCAACAAGGTGACGCAAATCATCCAATACGAGGCGCAGCAAAACGTTCCCTTTCCCCTGGCCGAGGTGGTCTGGGACTACCAAATTCTCGGCTCGGCCGCCGGTGGCGAGTTGGAAGTGCTGTTGGTCGCCGTCAAGTCTGACGTCGTCGAAGGGCTTTTCCGCGTTGCCGCCGACGCCAAATTGAAACTGCAATTGTGCGATGCCTCGCCTGCCGCCCTTTGCAACGCGTTCCGGTATAATTATGGTGAACTCGAAGATTGCACCATGCTGTTGGACATCGGCGCAAAAACGAGCAATCTGCTCTTCTTCGAAAAAGGAAAGGTCTTTTCCCGGAGTATCAACCTGGGCGCAAACGCCATCACCCAGGATTTCGCCAATGAGTCCAAATTAAAATTTGAACTGGCCGAGCAGATTAAAATTGCCGAGGGTTTCGTCAGCCTCGGCGGCGCTTATGAGGAGCCGGAAAATCCAAACCAGGCTGCCATCTCCAAAATTTCCCGGCAGTTCATGACCAAGCTCCATATCCAGGTCAACCAGACGCTCCAGTTTTATCGCGGCCAACAGGGCGGCTCGGCGCCCGTCCGCTTGTTCCTCTCCGGCGGCGCCAGCATCATGCCTTACACCGCCCAGTTCTTTGCCGAAAAACTCAATGTGCCTGTCGAATATTTCAACCCATTCCGCAACGTCCAGATTGATCCCTCCATCAATCTCGAGGAACTCGCCAAGGTCGCCCATTCCCTCGGCGAAATCGTGGGACTCGGCCTACGCAACCTCGCCAATTGCCCGGTTGAGATGAATCTGATGCCCGAAAGTACCCTCCGCTGGCGGGCCTTCAATGAAAAGAAACCGTACTTTTTGGCAACGCTTGTCCTGCTGGCCCTCGTCGCCGGCGCCATCGGTTTCTTATTCATGGACCTCGCCGTGTCCAAGGAGCAATCCGTCGCCTTCCTCAATCCCCAGGTTCAAACCAGGCAGGACCTCGTACGGAGATTTAACACCGCCAACGACCGCCTCACTGAAGCCCGGAGACAAGCCGAGCAACTTTCTGCATGGGTGAATGACCGCTTTTATTGGAGCAACTTGCTCTCGTCAATGCGCGCCGCCTTGATCCGGGCGGAGGATGATGTCCAGAAAAAATATATGGTGGAAAGGCCCGGTCTCCAGGCTGGCGTCTGGGTCGAGCAAATGCTTCCCGCAGGCTCGCCGTTCGCCATGTCCGCCAATCCTGGCACATATGCCAATTCCTATTACCCTCAGCAGGCCAACAACAACCCTGCCCTCGCAGCCAACTCGAATACCAACGGCATTACCTTGTTCTGCCGCGCCATGGATTTGACCGGCATGGACCCCGACGCGAACGACGTTGAAATGGTTTATGCAGTTGCAAAGGAATTGAAGGCGACGCCGGAATTCGATCCGAATTCCGTGCAACCCTCAGCGCAAATTTCGCCGGTGGACCCGGCCACAGGCACGTTTACCTTTACCGTGACTGTTTCACCGGCCAATCCGTTGACTTTCTAATATGGCCTGGATCAAGCGCAATTTATTTTTTTTCGTCGGTCTGGTGGTCGCCGTCCTCCTGCTCGGCGCTGCGGGTTTTTATGATTTCAAAAGCTGGCAGCGCAACCAGAGTGCCTTGCAAAATCTGACCGAAGTATCCTCAGCCCTCACAACGGCCAACGGCAACCATCTGGTCTCGGAAGACAATATCCAGGCTGCCAGGGATCAGCAAAAGCAGGTGCAGGCGTGGATCGCCAAGGCCCGGCAGTACTTCCAACCGATTGATCCAATCCCCAATCCGGACGGCGGACCCGTGACCGACGAATTGTTTGCGCCGGCGTTGAGCATGACGGTCAAGCAATTGCAGCGCGAGGCCACCGACGCCAGCGTGCAATTACCCCCGGACGATTTCTTCTCATTCACCGCCGAAAGTGACAAAGCCACGTTTGATCCAAGCACTCTCGGCGACCTCGCCCAGCAATTGGGGGAGGTGAAAACCATCGTCGAAATTCTTTACAGCGCCAGGGTCAATGAATTGGAAAACATCCAGCGCGTGCCGCTCGCCAAGGATGACATCGGCGCCAACATCGGCGCCAACCAGGCCGATTATCTCACTGACCTGCCGATTACCACGGGTCAGGCCGTCATGATGCCGTACCAAGTTACGTTTCGTGGCTTCAGTTCGGATATCGCTAACGTCATCGAGGCCTTTGAAACCTCGCAACACGAATTCATCGTCCGCGCCATCACCGTGCAGCCGGCCACCGCGGCCGCCACCTCTTATTCCTATAACCCCGAAAACAGAGGGCCCTATTATAATAATATGTATAATAATGGAGGTCGGATGCCGCCGGGATATGGCCAGGGCCAGATGAATCCGGCGCCGCAGCCGGCGATGCCGATGACTGGCGGATTGCAAACCGTTTTGAACGAACAGTTGCTGCGTGTAACGATGGAAATTGAAGTGGTCAGATTGACACCGGCCAATTCCTGATTGCATGGACTTTATAAAGAAAAATTACGAAAAAATCATCCTCAGCGTCGTCCTCCTGGGCCTCGTCGTCGTTGTCGGATTTCTTCCCGTGGTCATTTCCAACGATCAGGAGCAGACGAACAATTTCAAATATCAAATTACCCATCCCAAACCGCTGCCGCTCCCGCCGCTCGACCTGGCTAACGAAGACGCCGCTCTTCTCCGAATCAAAAACGCCGCGCCACTGGACCTCTCCACCTCCAACCGCCTCTTCAATCCGGTCACCTGGCTGAGGGATAAAAACGGAAATTTGATTAAAGTCGTCAGCGGCAAGGAAGTTGGCGGGGCCGCCGTCGTCATCACCAAAATCACGCCGCTCTATTATCAAATCTACCTCGAATCGGTCATCACCGATGAGCCGCCCAACGCCCGCTATGTTTTTGTCGTGCAGAACCAGGCCGCTGGAATGCCTTGGCAACGCAGCGCACAGCATCAGTACGCCTCTGTCGGCGAAACAAATGATGTGTTCGCCTTGAAAAATGCTGCGGGCCCGCCTGACAACCCCACCAGGCTGGATTTGGTGTTGGTGGATACCGGCCTACACGTCGCGGTTGGGCCGGGGAATCCATACCGGCAAGTCAAGGGTTACATGGCCGATTTGAAATATCCTCCCGAGAATTTTACCGCCAACAACAAGCGCGTCGGCGACCAATTAAATTTTGCCGGCGATCAATACAATATCGTTGCAATTGACCAAAACGATGTGGTACTCTTGGCCCAGTCAAACCAAAAAAAATACGTTTTGCCATATACGCCTTGATGACTAGAATGATCTCGCCACCTGGCGCCGATTCGCAATACCTGATGATACGAACATGACAAAAGCAGTTTCCTTCTCGCTCGGTTTTGTTGTTCTCCTTGCCATCACCGCCGACTCGCTGGCGCAACAAATTTCCCCCACTGCCCAGGCCGTCAACGAAGCGGTTCTGCGCCAGGCCAATACCATCGTCCTCCGCCAGAAAATTGAGCAGGCCCGCAGCGCCCAGGCCGCCGGTGACATCGTCACCGCCACCAGGGATTACGAGGATGCTTATAAACTCGTCCAGCAAATCGGCTCCGGCATTGACACCGAAACCTCCGAAACCGTGTCCGGGCTCGTTGCCACCCACCTCGAACTCGCCCGCCGCGCCCAACGCGCCGGAGACCTCCGCGAAGCCGACGTCCAGGTCACCCGCGCTTTGAAAGTGGACCCAACCGATCCCGCCGCGATCGCGTTCAAAAAGCAAAACGACGCGTTGCTTGCCTCGATGACAGGCAAAATGCCAGACCAGAGAACTTTGGAACAAATTCCCGGCATCATGAGTGACAAAACCCAGGCGGAAACCCTGGTGCAGGACGGCAAACTTCTCTACGAAAGCGGCAAGTTTGACGAAGCCGAGGTAAGATTCAACCAGGCCTTGGAATTGGACTCCGATAATCGCGCCGCCTATTATTATTTGAACCTGCTCAAGCAGGCGGATTACGACCGCCAGGTGCGTGAGCATAACGCCATCTATCAGGACAAAATGGTTCAAGTGGAGAAGGCTTGGACCCCCAAGGTGGGCATTGGATTGCCGGTCCCCAATCCCTATGTGACCAATACCGACGTCCACACCAGTGCCGGAGCCGAAGCCATATATGATAAGTTGGATCGAATCCGGATTGACCAGGTTAAATGGCAGGACGGCTTGCCGTTGAGCGAAGTCATCCGCTACCTTCAGGAACAATCCCAGTTGCGCGATCCTGACAAGGTCGGCATCAACTTCCTCTTCAACCCCAACGTCGCGAACCCTCCGCAAAACACTTTGGGAGCCGGTTTGCCGG
>JASHVW010000099.1 GCA_030044395.1 Verrucomicrobiia bacterium | reverse complement strand
CCGCCAGACGCTTTCCGAATCGTTGAAAGGCATCGTCGCGCAGACCCTGTTCAAACGGCAGGACAAAAAAGGCCGCGTCGCCGCTTTCGAGATCCTCGTCTTCACCACCGCCGTCGCCAATCTCGTGCGCGAAGGCAAAACCCATCAGATTCCCGGCATGATCCAGGTCGGCAAGAAAATCGGCAACCAGCCGATGGACGACCAGATCATGGAACATCTGCGAATGAAAAGGATTTCCCCGGAGGACGCTTACGACAAAGCCATCGACAGGAAAAAATTCCGGCCGTTCCTGACCCATCCGCCGGAAGACGAAGATTCCATGTAAATTATGCGACGCCCCGAACTGGACAGAATCATGAACGTGATGCGGGCGGCACAGCCCGAGGTTTCGGATTTGCTTTTCACCGTTGACCGCCCGCTCCAGGTGGAGTCCTACGGCGAACTCAAGCCGGTGCCTTTCGATCCGCCGATTGAAAAACTCACTCCCTTCCAGACCGAAATGATCGCCCTTAATCTCATCGGCGACAATTTGCAACATCTGGAATACCTGTTACGCCACGGTTCCTGCGACGCCGCCTACGCTCTTTCGGAGAAGGCCCGCTTCCGCGTCAATGTTTTTTCGCAGCGGGGAAATTATTCCATTGTTTGCCGGCAATTGAACACCGTGATTCCCACGCTGGAAAAGCTGAATATGCCGGAGATATTCAAGCAAATCCCCAAGGAAAAAACCGGCTTGGTGCTGGTGACGGGCGCCACCGGTTCCGGCAAGACCACGACCCTGGCCGCCTTGCTCAACGAAATCAATCAGGCCAAGGCTGTCCACATTGTTACTCTGGAAGACCCGGTGGAATTTGTGCATCCGCACATGAAGTCCACATTCAACCAGCGCGAACTGGGAGTGGATTTCGACAACTTTTCAAACGGGCTGCGCGCGGCGTTGCGCCAGGCGCCCAAGGTGATTCTCGTGGGTGAAATGCGCGATCAGGACACGGTGAAAATTGCCCTGAGCGCCGCGGAAACCGGCCATCTGGTTTTAAGCACCCTCCATACCATTAACGCCGGCGAAACTATCAACCGCATCCTCGGCATGTTTTCTCCGGAGGAGCAGGAGCAAATCAGGATTCGGCTCGCCGATTCGTTGCGGTGGATTATCAGCCAGCGGCTTGCGCCTAAGGTTAGCGGCGGTCGCTTTGCCCTCATCGAAATCATGGGGCACAACCTCCGCACTGAGGAGTCCATCCGGCTCGGCGAAAGCGAAGGGAAGACCTTTTACGAAATTATCGAGGCCAGCCACCCGTTTGGCTGGCGCAACTTCGACCACGCGTGCATTGAGGCGTTTGAAAAGGGCCTTATTACCGAGGAGACCGCCAGGCTTTTTTGCACCAAACGCGGCGTCGTCTCGCGCGCCATAGACAACATCAAAAAAGAGCGCGGTGAAGTCGTTTCCACCTTCGGCTCCCTCAAAATGAAACCGACCGGGTCGGTGGATGCCCAATCGAAGCCAACCTTAAAATTCAAATAAAATGTCCGAGTCGTTTGATTTTATCAGCGCGTCTGATCGCCCGGCGCTCATTGCCTGTTCACGTCCAGCCTGGATGGACACCGTGAAAACGGTTTTGCAGGATCTGGGGTATAAAATTCATGCCGTCGCCGCGCACGACGAGTTTTCCACCCGTTTCAGCCAGGTGGCCTATCAACTCGTGGTGATGGAAGAATTATTCGCCGCCAACACGCCCGAGGAGAACATTTCTTTGAAATCGTTGCAGACCATGCCAATGGGCCGGCGTCGCCATACCACGATCATTTTGCTGGGCGATGGGTATCAAACGCTCGACCCCATGCAGGCTTTTCAGCAAAGCGCCCACGCTGTCATCAACGGCTCGGAGGTTGCGATGCTAAGGCCGCTCGTGGAAAAGGCCGTCGCCGACAACGAACTCTTTCTTCATAGCTTTCGCGAAGTGCAAAGCCGCATTGCGCGGCTGTAACGGCGCCCGGCAACCTTGCAGGCTTCCAATTTATTTGATCCCTTGGGCGAAGTGCTCCTCACTTGCGGCAGCGCCGCAACCCTGTATGTTTTTGAGAGACGATGGAATCTGTCCTGATGAAAATTCTATGGATCGGGCAAAACGAACCATTGGCACACCGCCTTGGCAACTTGTTGCGCGAAGGCGGAAAAACCGACTTATCAATTGTGCCAACGGTCAATGCCGCACTATCCCAACTCGGGCATAATTCCTTCGACGCGGCATTGTTCGATCTTTCCGGTGGGAAGGAGGGACTGGAACAACTGACTCTGCTGGCTGTTCAAGCCCCACGTCTTCCGATTATCGCGATGAGCGCCAGTAAGGACGGTAATTTCGCAGCCGACGTGGTCCGCGCCGGGGCGCAGGATTATTTGGCCGAAGAGGATCTGGAGGCCGCGACGCTGCGCAGGGTTTTTTGCTGCGCGGTGGAACGCCATGCCGAACACGTGGCGTTGATTGAAGAAAAAGACAATTATTATGGGGTTTTTGATCATCTGGTGGAAGGCGTTTTCCGCACGACACCGGACGGACATTACCTGCTGGCCAACGTCGCACTCGCGCGCATTTACGGATACGATTCGCCCGCAGAGTTGATGGCCAGCATTACCGACATTGCCCGCAAACTGTACGTCGAGGAGGGCCGGCGCGAGGAATTCATCCGCCTGATGCAGGAACACGACACGTTGAGCGGCTTTGAGTCGAGAATCTATCGCAAAGACGATACCATCATCTGGATATCGGAGAACTGCCGCGCGGTCCGCGACACTCAGGGAAAATTGCTGTATTACGAAGGCACCGTCGAGGACATCACCGAACAAAAGCATGCGGAGGAACAAATCCGGCGCGCCACTGACGAACTGTCGCGGAGCCGCGAGGAGTTGCGGGCCAAAAACCAGCTCATGGAGGACAATTTGCGGATGGCCCGCGAAATCCAATTCACCATGCTGCCACAGCAATATCCGATATTCCCGCCGAATGCCGGGTCTGAGCAAAGTGCCCTGAAATTTGTGCACCGTTATCAACCTGCCGAAGCCGTCAGCGGCGATTTTTTCAGCGTGAATTCGCTTTCCGATGAAGAGGCGGCCGTGCTGATTTGCGATGTGACAGGACATGGGATTCGCGCGGCGCTGGTCACGGCGATGATTCGCGCGCTGGCCGAGGAATTGAAAGCACTCGCGCATGACCCGGGAATGTTTCTGCGCAAGCTCAACTCCGACTTGTGCAATATTTTGAAGACGACGGGGTCGCCAATGCTCACCACGGCATTCTATCTTACCGCCAATTGGAGGACCGGCATGATGCGCTTTGCCAACGCCGGACACCCGAAGCCGCTGTTAGTGCGCCGTTCTGAAAGGTCCGTCCGCGCCCTTTCCAATGCGTCGGGACACGGCCAACCCGCGCTCGGATTGTTCGATGATCCACCGTACCAGATGACGGAAATCCAATTGAGGCCCGGCGACTTGCTGATACTGTTCACCGACGGCATTTACGAAGTGCAAGGGCCCAATGAAGAACTTTACACACAGGAACGATTGATGGCGGATGTGAGAAATCTGATTGAGAAACCTACTAGCGAGCTTTTCGACAAACTGCTTGAAGAAGTCCTCGCCTTTTCCATCAGCCACGAATTTGAAGATGACGTCTGCATGGTGGGGATGGAACTCGCCGCACGACAAGCTATTCCTTCTCCAGTAAAAACGTGATTTCCGATCGTTGACCGAGGGCGGATTGAATGTCCAGCAGTTTGGGATAGTTTTGGGAAGCGATGACCGCCGGGGCGGTGTGAAAATCGTCAGTAATGACACAGTTGCCGTCGGCGCAACGGCAGGTAATGCGGACCTGCGACCCGCCAGGTGCGGTGAATTCTTCGCTCCGGGGCAGAATTCCCGTCTCGCGGTAATCCGCGGGCCATTCAATTTCAGCGCGAACAATTTGTTCATTTTCATCGGCAATGAACAGCGGCAGCGAGCGCTGGTCAGCGGGCGCGTCCAAAAACGATGGGGTAAATGGGAGGTTAAAATAAAGATATTTTCCATCCACCACGCCGTAATCGTTCCATTCCACGGTAAATTCCTCCAAGCCCGGATAGGTGTCGAAGCGGGTGGTGAGGCCGCCGACGGCCCTGGCGCCTTGGGCCACGCGTGAAACGGCTTCCTGGAAATAGTGGTTCCGCTCTTCCGGCGGCAGTTCGGCAAAAAATTTGTGCGCGCCGTTGTAATCTTCTCCATAGAAATACCGCGAGATTTTAAGGCGGGCCGTGCCATCGGTGGAAAGCGCCACGGCATAAACGATTTCCGTCTTGTCGCCGCAATTTTTAGCCGCGCGGATGATCTCCATTTTTTGACTGGTTAATACCACGGCGAGTTTGTCATTGAAGCCTGTCGTGCCGAATTGCGAATACTGGTCGGTGTCGTTCAAATAGTAAGAATCGCCGTCCAGAGAAATCCGGACGAGGGGCGTTTGAAAATCGCCAGGCAGCGGAAAAGATCGGGCGACGCGGTCAATGCCCTTGACCGGCGGCAACGCGGAGGCCATGACAAATTCAGGTGAAAAACCGGCGGCGGAAAGCATCGCATAATAGAGAATGGCGCGGTCGGCGGCGTGGCCGTAACCGTCGGCCAACGTCGTGTCGGCGTCCGAAAGCTCTGTCAGCGGCAGCGTGGTGAACGACGGACCGGCATCGCGGATATTTTGGGCGATAAAGTCACGAATGGCATTCACGGCGTCGAATCTCGTTTTGGCGGACATAGTCAATTGGCGGGCGAGTGTCGAGGCATTGGTGGAATTTTTGGCGCGCGCCAGCATGGCGTCACTCAACGCTCTCCAATAATCTGCGATATTGCCGACAAAATATTGTACGCCGGCATCATAATTCCAATCAGGCGGCAATTGCTGTTCAGACGGCAACGCCGGGACGTTCGTCGCCTGCCAATCAATCGTGGTGGCCCCATAAGATGTTTTTTCAGATTCAGTCACCACGCCCGGTTTGCCGGTTGTCATCATTCGAACCCTGACATTCGCCGGGGCGGTCAGAGTGAAGGACTTTCCGTCGAGCGTTTCGGGGAACTGGAACGGCTCGAAGCCCGTCACGAACGGCTTGTTGTGCATGGTCACTTCGTATTCCACTTCAATAATCGAACCGATTTCCACGCCGGGCAGGCTGGCGACGAGCACTTTGCCGCCGGTATAACGTTTAGCCCCGGCGTTCCAGCCCTGGTCCATCAGGTTGATTCCGGCTGGGGAAATTTCATGGCGGCTGCCGTCGGGAGAAGTGACGGTGCCCCGGAGGATTTTGGCGTCTTCGCACGCCGGATTATATTCAATCTTGACCTCGGACTCGTTTATTTTGCCGTTATAAGTCAGGATGCGCTTGGAGTAAGTCACGCGGTAAACGGCCGTGTGCGCGTCCTTGACCTGCAGGGTTTTATGGTCGTAAAGAATTTCGGCATCGCAAGCCGGGGCGGCCTGGGCGGAGAATTTGGCCACAGCCATCGCTTCCTTCACGCCGCCGGAGTTCAAGGACAGGATGAGGTTTTTCCGCCAGTCATAATCCATTTCCTTGAGGGTTTGTTTCAGGCGAAGATATTGGGCGGGTGAAAATTCGACAGTCTTCAAGATGAATTGCCGGGAACAATTGAGCGAGTCGTTCGTGAACACGGCGTTTTCGTCGTAGGCCACGCTGTCGTCGTTAAATCCGGAAAACGCCGGGATGGACAGCGGCGCGGCGAATCCGCCGGCCAGTTTCAATGACATTTCCTCGCGAACACCGCAGGTAAAATCAATCTCCAGCGGATACTTTCTCTTCTGCAGCCCCACGTCGCCGTTGAGGATGGCGTTGGCCACGCCCAAATTCTTCGCAATCCACGGCACACTGACAATCGCGAGGTTGCCGCCGATGGCAGTCAGGCCGTCGGCGGTGTATCTCAATTCCGCCTGCAGGGGTACCGAGGTGTCGAGAATATTCTCCGGCGTGATGGTGAGCGACGTTAATTTCAGGCCGGGAATCGCATCCTTGAGACGCCCTTCAAAAAAGTGTTTGATTTCATCCGGCCGCAACTGGGCGAAGCCATTCCGATACTCATCGTCGTTGACGCCTGCGAATGAAATTTCCGAGGTGGCGTCGAAGTGGCCGTCGGCGTCGAGTGTGCCGGTAGTATTCACGATCAAGAGGTTCTCGTCCGCCGGCGGCACCGGGCTGATGCGCAATGTTTCGCCTTGCGGCTTGCAGACGAGGTAGCTGCGGTTGCCGTCGTACGCGGGCAGCAATTCGCGAGTGTTTTCATCGGTGGGATCCATCAGGATATACCGGCCCTTCGTCAATTCCACGGCGACGATGGCGTGGTTGAAATCCGGTTGGGGCACATGGGGGTCACGCTTGGCGCCGATGTTAATCAGGACTGGATATGCCTGGAAACCAGCCAGCCGCAGCATTTCCACAAGCAAACCCGCCTTGTCCCGGCAAACTCCGTATTTATCCGCGAAGGTGATGCAAACATCATGCGGTTCGAAACCGGGCCGGTTGGTCTCCAAGGTCTCGCCCGTATAACGGATGTTTTTCGAGGCGTAATAAAAAAGCGCCTTGATCTTGTCCATGTCCGTCGGCTGGTTGTTGGTCAAATCGGCGACTTTCTGGACCATTGCCGGCGTGTAGGCTTCGAGGTGCGGCAGGCTCAAGTTCCAATACCATTTCGAAACGTCCTGCCAGGTGGGCACCGTGCTTACGAAGAGCCGCTGTAGCACCTCATCATAAGGTGGCATTCCGGGTTCGTCGAACATGCGGGGGACATTGCTGGCCACCCAGCGATAATCCACCGAAGCGCCATTGGTTTGCGTGGCGGCGGAAACCGTTCCGGGAAGTTCATCGCGCAAACCGATGCTGACGAGCGGCAAATTCGCCGGCGCATGGACTTCGTAGGACCAATGCCGGATGTAACTGCTGCCTTCAAAGATATTTTCATCGTCGAATTCGTCCGGCATGATGGAGCGCTGCACCGTTTGGCGCGCGATGACATGCACCACGTCTCCAACGTCCAATTGCGGAATGCTCACGGTAAAAACCTTGTCGTTGGGGTCGTAAATATTTTCCGCCATCTGACTGTTGTCAATGGACTCCTTGGAATTGGCCGGCACATCCACCGGAATAACCGTGCCGTCTGGTTTGATGACTTCCAGGACGGGCACCGAGACTGTAAAATATGGCAGCATGAACGAAAGAGAAAACTCGCGGTTGTCGCGTTTGCCTTTTTCCGTCAGAACTTTCGTGAAAGTTTCGTCCTGAGCGGCACCGGTGCCGTCGGCATTATAGTCGCGGACGCTTTTTTCCTCGACAATGGCCGAGTCGCAGTTCGGATAATTTTGCAACGTGATTTGCGCCGCCGCGGCCAGGACCGATTGTATATCCACCGGCGCCCATTCGGAGCCCGCGAAATCCTTGTCGTCGGCAAAAACACGTGAAGCCGTCACAGCCGCCGCCAATATGATGAAACCAAAAAACAGCTTAATTTTCATGAAAGGAAGCTCATGCTATCGCAATAGCCGACCGCCGCCAGTGAATTTTGTTCAAAGAAAGGACCGTCGTTATCGGTTCACCGCCTGCATGGCCTGTTCCGGGTAACACAAGACGGCGGCGGCTCTGATTGGCGCGGCGGCGGAAATTTCCTTCAAATCCGATGCCGTCAATTCCACAATTATCGAGCCGGCATTTTCTTCGAGATATTGCCGGCGTTTTGTGCCGGGAATGGGAACCACGTCTTCACCCTGGGCGAGCACCCAGGCGAGCGCCAGTTGCGCCGCCGTGCATCCTTTCCGTTTTGCCAGCGCCTGGATTTTTCCGTCAGCCTGAAATTACGCTCGAAATTTTCGCCCTGAAAACGCGGGAAAATGCGGCGGCGGTCGCCCCCGGGCAAATCCTCCGCCTTTTTGAATGCCCGCGATGCAATTCGATAAAACAAAAATCGCGGCATGTCAATGCAAGAAAAACATGCCGCGAATTGAAGCGCAGAAGCGCGGTTATGGGACGGCCTGCATCGAGGTAGTCGTCTCCGTGTGCGCCGGCGGCGCCGTGGCGATGCGATTGACAATGTTGACGCCATTCACATCGTAATAATTGATGACGAGCGGCTCATCAGGCCTTAGCTCGCTCAGTTGTCCGCCGATCTTGCCATGGAGAACGATGGCACATTGGTCGCCAACGTCAAACGACTTGGTTTCAAACATGGATTTGGCTTTCAATGTCTTGGATTCCAAATCAATGGCGGTCAGCGTTCCGTTAAAGGTCGCGCTCGTTTGCGCGATTTGCAGCGCGGTCGCATGGCGGTTCGGTGAATCATAAATCACCGTAACGAGATCGCCTGCCTGGACGTCCGAGATGAACCCTGAATGGTTGTCACGCAACACCACATTGCAGTCATCCGCAATTTGGAACGTCGTGTTCATTCCATGGTGCCGCACGGTAATGGCATGGGCAGTCGGATTGACAGCCTGGACCGTGCCTTCCTCTCTCGCCAGGTCTTCCTTGACCCGGTTAGCCACCATTACACCGTTGGAAACCTGGTAAGTGACCGTGACTTTTTCGCCGGGGCGTAAATCCGTCAGTGCGCCCGCTGGTTTATCCCAAAGGGCGAATGCGCAGGAATTGCCAATATTGAAGTTCTTGGTCAGGACCCATTCGCGCACGCGCAGGGTCTGTTGGTTTGGATGCACGTCCATGACCGTGCCCGTGTATGTTTTTTCCTGCCCGGCAGCCGCGGCGGACGATTCATCCGCCGGCGACGAAAGCGTCGCCATTGTCAAAATCGCCGCACCGACCATCCAGGCGCTCGGCATTTTTGTTTTCATACAAATAAGAAAAGCCGGAATTCCCTCGTTGGCAACTGCGGCCATGGTAGGTGTTCACCTGATGGCGAGGCGCGTCCCCATCCGTAATCGTTGCGTCATCCAACCACCGTCGCGGACAGTCCTCACGCCCCAAACAGGTCCATTTGCGGGGGAGGGGCCAGATTTTTCAATTTCTCGCGGTCCTGTTGCCGGCGCGGTTGGCGCACATTTCCTTCCGGGGTCAACTCGGACTCTTCGAGGTTCGATAATATCTGTTTTGCCCGCTCCAATATTCCCTTTGGCACCCCCGCGAGGCGGGCCACCTGGATGCCATAGCTTTTATCCGTGCCGCCGGCAACAATTTTGCGGAGAAAGACAATCTGGTCGTGCCATTCCCGAACGGCCACATTAAAATTTTTCAACCGGGGCAGGCGCGACGCCAGCTCCGTCAACTCGTGATAATGCGTGGCGAATAAAGTCTTCGCGCCGACCTGGTTATGCAGATATTCGACGATGCTCCAGGCGAGGGAAAGCCCGTCAAATGTGCTTGTGCCGCGGCCGATTTCGTCCAGGACGATCAAACTGCGCGGAGTGGCGTTGTTCAGAATGTTGGCCGTTTCGGTCATTTCCACCATGAAGGTGCTTTGCCCGCGCGCCAGGTCGTCGCTGGCGCCGATGCGCGTAAAAATCCGGTCCAACAAATCAACCCGTGCTTCCGCTGCCGGCACAAAGCTGCCGGTGTGCGCCAGCAATGCGATGAGCGCGACCTGGCGGATATAGGTGGATTTGCCAGCCATATTCGGACCGGTGATGAGCGCAATTTGCGTTTCGCCATTCAGCTCGGCGTCATTCGCCACGAACCGTTCGTCCGACAGATGTTGTTCCAGAACCGGATGGCGCCCGTCGCGGATTTTTAAAATGCCTTCATCAGAAATTTTTGGGCGGCAATAGTTATGCAAACGGGCGGTCTCGGCGAACGAGGCCAGCACGTCCAATTGCGCCAGCGCGGCGGCGGTATGCTGGATGTCCTTAAGTTTGCCCAGCACCGTTTCGCGCAAACGCTGGAACAATTCGTACTCCAGCTTCACACAACGCTCTTCCGCACCAAGAATTTTCCCCTCCATTTCCTTGAGTTCCGGCGTGATAAAACGCTCGCCATTGGCGATGGTCTGCTTGCGAATGTAATGAACCGGCACCTTGTCCAGGTTCGATTTGGTGATTTCAATATAGTAACCGAAAACCGAATTGAACCGGACCTTCAGCGAGGAAATTCCCGTCCGCAGAATTTCGTCCGACTGTAATTTGGCAATCCATTCTTTGCCGCCGCGCGCCGCCTGGCGGATTTCATCGAGCGCGGCATCGAACCCGTCGCGGACCAGTCCGCCTTCCTTGACGGCCAGCGGTGGATCATCCACCACAGCGCGCGCAAGCAGTTCCACCAAATCAGGCTCCTCGGAAACCTGCGATCCGAGATTTTCTATCAAACTTCGCGGGGCGTCTTCCAGTTTGTCCACTCCGCCGGGCAACAAGTTATAACTCGGTTTGCCGGTCCCCACACCGTCCAGAATCCGCTTGAGTGCGGGTAATTGTTCGAGCGCCATCCGCAGCGCCACCAAGTCGCGAGCGTTGCCACTCCCGCTGCTCAACCGGCCAATCGTGCGTTCCAGATCTCGAACGTTGGCAAGTTGCGCGCGAAACTGCTCCAGCGCGGCGGGTTGCTCGATTAAAATATCAACGGCGTCCTGGCGCAGGCAAATCGGCTTCACGTCCGCCAAAGGTTGGGACACCCAATTTCGCAGGAGGCGCGCGCCCATCGGGGTGGCCGTCCGGTTGAGCACGCCGTATAGCGAGGACTGACGCGGGGCGTCATGGCGCAGCGGCTCCAGGATTTCCAAATGCCGCAAAGTCGTCTGGTCCAACGCGAGAAAATCACCGCGTTGATAAAATGAAATGCGCGTGAGGTTTTTCACGTCACGGCGCAAATGCTGCGTCAGGAAATGCAGCGCGCCGCCGGCCGCGCCGACGGCGGCGGTCCTGTCCTTCAGGCCAAAGCCGTCGAGCGACGCCACCTTGAAATGGTCGCGCACGGTAAAGACGGCTGTTTCCGGCGCGAAGGTCCAGTCGTCGCAGCCGTTGAGGATTTTGAAAGCATCGCGCAGGGCGTCCCGGACGGCGGTTTTCTCGGAGGGAAAAATGATTTCAGCGGGGCGCAGGCGATCCAACTCGGCCAGCAGCGCGGCCACGCCCTCCAATTCAGTGGTAAGAAATTCGCCGGTGGTCAAATCCACCAAGGCCAGGCCGAAAATGGTTCCGCGCGGACATATGGCGGCGAGGAAATTATTTTTTTCCGCGGCCAGCATTCGTTCGTCGAAATGGGTTCCCGGTGACAGGATTTGGGTGACCTCGCGTTTGACGAGTTTGCCGGGCTGGGCCTCTTCGAGTTGTTCGCAGATGGCCACTTTGCGACCGGAGCGAAGAATTTTCCCGATGTAACCGCTGGCCGCGTGGAAGGGGAGGCCGCACATGGGCACGCCGTTGCGCGCGGTCAGGGCCAGGTTCAGAATTTGAGCTCCAGCCTGGGCGTCCTCGAAGAACATTTCGTAAAAGTCACCGAGGCGAAAAAGCAATAGCGCATCCGCGGGCAGTTCGCCTTTGATGCGGCGATATTGCGCCATCATCGGCGTGAGTTGAACTTCCGCGGCCATCGCTCGGGGAATTAAACGCCGAATGACGGCAAAAAACGAGAAGTTTTATGCAATCGCAGGATTGACGAAAAAATGGATTTTTTCGAAACTTTACACACATGAATTCCACTTCTCTCATTGGAAAAAGAATTTTGCGTCTTGGTTTCGGGCTGTTTTTGCTGTTTTTTGCCGGATCATTGCGGGCGGATGAACCGCATCCTGGGATGCCGATGATCGATACCGGCGATAACGCCTGGGTGCTGGCCAGTTCGGCGCTGGTGCTGATGATGACCGCGCCGGGGTTGATATTGTTTTACGGCGGATTGGTGCGGACGAAAAACGTGCTGTCCACGATGATGCACAGCCTGATTTTGATGGGGGTGGTTTCGACAATGTGGATGATTTTCGGGTACAGCATGGCCTTTGCGGAAGGGAATCCGTTTTGCGGCAACCCGCTGACGTATTTGTTTCTGAAGAATGTCGGCGCGGCGCCGAATACCGCTTACGCCGCGACGATTCCGCAGGAGACGTTCATGCTCTTTCAAATGATGTTTGCCATCATCACGCCCGCGCTCATCAGCGGCGCGATCGCCGAGCGCATCAAGTTCAAGGGGTATTTGCTGTTCACCATTTTGTGGATGGTGATGGTTTATTTTCCGTTGTGCCACATGATGTGGGGCAAGGGCGGATTGTTCAATTGGGCCGGCGGCGGCAAAATTCCAGCCTTGGATTTTGCTGGCGGGACGGTGGTGCATATCAGTTCGGGGGTTTCGGCGCTGGTTTTTGCGCTGATGCTGGGCAAACGCGATGGTTACCCGCGTGAGCCAATGGTGCCGCACAACGTGGTGTTTTCCCTGATAGGCGCGGGACTGCTCTGGGTGGGATGGTTTGGGTTCAACGGCGGCAGCGCTTTGAGCGCGGGCGCGCTGGCGACGAGCGCCTTTGCGGCAACGCATTTTTCCGCGGCGGCGGCGGCCCTGAGTTGGACGGCCACCGAATGGCTGCTCAAGGGCAGGCCCAGTGTTCTGGGCGCGGCTTCGGGAATGGTTGCCGGTTTGGCCACCATCACCCCGGCCTCGGGATTTGTCAGCGTGCCGGCCGCCTTTTGCATCGGCCTGGCCGCGGGCGTGATTTGCTATCTGGCGGTAACCAAGCTGAAGGCGATCTTCAATTATGACGATTCGTTGGATGTCTTCGGCGTCCACGGCGTCGGCAGTTGCGTGGGAATGTTGATGCTGGGATTTCTGGCCAGCGCCGCGGTCAATCCGGCAATTGCGACAACCTTTATGAGGGACGGCGTAGCCGTGTCCCTGGCGGGTGGCGGCGCGCAATTCGTGAACCAACTGGAAGCGGTCTTGGGCACGGTTGCGCTGGCGGCGGTTGGCACATTTATTATCTTGAAAATTGTTGGTGTCGTGTCCACCATGCGCGTGAGCCAGGAAGATGAATTTGTGGGCCTCGACCTGTCGCAACATGGCGAGCGGGCATACAATGAATGAAGTTTATGAAAAAAATTGAAGCCATCATCAAACCGTTCAAGTTGACCGAAGTCAAAGACGCATTGAACGAAATCGGGATTCAGGGCATGACGGTGACCGAAGTCAAAGGCTTTGGCCGTCAGAAGGGCCACACGGAAATTTACCGCGGCAGCGAATACACCGTGGATTTTTTGCCGAAGATCAAGATTGAAACCGTTTTGCCGGATGCCCAGGCCAAAGCCGCCGTGGAGGCCATTGTGAAGGCCGCCAAGACGGGGAAGATCGGCGACGGAAAAGTTTTTGTTTCGACGATTGATGAAGCGGTGCGTATCCGCACTGATGAACGCGGCGAAAGCGCCGTTTAGTCCATCACTGCCGCGAAACGGAGCCCGCGGGTGCTCACGCGAAGTTGCGCGAAGCCGAATTCCTGCATGATGATTTCGTAGATCAAAACGCCGGTCAGAATCACATCGGCACGCATTTTGGGCAGGCCGATGATTTCCCGCCGTTTGGCGAGCGGCAAACGCCACAAATCCTTTCGAATGGCAACCACGCGGTCAAAACTCAAAACGGTCCGCTCGATTTCCTCCCTGTCAAAGCGGTCCAATTTTTTTTCCATACGCGACAGGATGCTGACTGTGCCGCCGGTTCCGGCCAGTTGAACATTGCCGTTTCCTTCGCGCCGTAAAGGCGGCTCAAGTTTCGGGCGCACTTCCCGGCGCAGAATATTTTCGACCCAGTCGCGGCTTCTTTCAAATTCGATGCGTTTCGGCGGGTTGCTGGGCGGAAATTTTTCAAGCAGTCGCACGGTACCGAGAGGAAAACTTTCAGCAAAATGTTTTTCAGCGCCGCGGCCTAAAATGAACTCGGTGCTGCCGCCACCCACGTCCAGCAAAAGCAGCGGCCTCCGCGCCAGGTCCGAATTGGCCGTGACGCCCTGAAAGGCCCAGTCGGCTTCCTGCTCGCCGGAAATAATCTCCACGTTGAGTCCCGAAGCCCGTTCAATCGTGGAAATCAAGTCAGGTTTATTTACCGCGTCCCGCGCCGCGCTGGTAGCGATGACGCGAATCGTTTCGGCCTGCCGTTCCCGCGCAATTTCCGCAAATTCCCATACCGCTTCGGCGGTGCAGGCGACTGCTTCCGGTTGGAGACGGCGGGTGTCGTAGAAATTCTTGCCCAGGCGTGTCTGCCGGCTTTCCTCGTGGATGGGATGCACGCGGCGTCCGCGAACGTCGGCGACGAGCAACTTGATGGAGTTGGTGCCAATGTCAATGACCGCGCGCCTTTGCACGGGGGCAAAGGCGGCGCCGGCGGCGCTGGCGCGTAAGGCGGCTTCCATACACGACCAATTCTACAAGGCTCGATTAAAGAGCCAAAGCTAAAATGTCACACTTTTCGGGCCTTTGCGTTTGCGCCATGCCGGTGTATTTTTCCGCGCATGAACATATTTATTTTGAGGCATGGCATTGCGCTGGAACGCGAGGAATGGAAGCGCAGGGACGACTCCCTGCGGCCTTTGACGCGGGAAGGCGAAAAGCAACTCCAAAGGATTTCCCGTGCCTTGAAGAAAATGGAACTGGAATTTGATTTGATTCTATCCAGCCCCTACGAGCGCGCGAAGAAGACGGCAGAGATAGTGGCCGACAAATTGAATTTGAAAGAGCGATTGAAGTTGTCCGAAACATTGATCGCCGAAGGCAACCCGGAGCAAGCCATCGAGAAAATCGCCGCGCTCAAGCCGCCGCCTGAAAATTTGTTGCTCGTGGGGCACGAGCCGTATTTAAGCCAATTGATTTCTCAACTCATTTCCGGTGATGCCGGCACGAAGATTGACTTCAAGAAAGCTGCCCTGTGCAAATTGAAAGCCGGCCAATTGCATTTCGGCCGCTGCGCGAAGTTCTGCTGGCTTCTCACGCCAAAACAAATGGAACTGATGGCTTGATTTGGCAGGGTAATGTACCCGCAAGGTCTTTACCCGGCGCGAAAGGAGATCCTCTGGATGACGTTTTTCCCGAAGCTGAACTGCAAACGGTCCAGGATTTCCCTCCGCCGATAGCGGACGATTTCCGAGAGCCAGACACTGCTGTCCACCGTCACAAACAATGTGCCTTTGTGCAAATTGGCCGGTTGCGCATGCGCCACGATGTCCGGGTCCAGGAGGGAATTCCAGACTTTGACGATTTCGATCTCCGCCCGGCGCGAGTCCATTTTCAAGTCCGCCAGAACCTTGGAAACAATCCGGTCCGCCCCGCGCACGCGGACGGGCCGGGCCGTTTCCTCCAGCTCGAGGTCAATGCCGCGCCATTGCGCGAGCACCCTTTGGCGGGCGGAAATTTTTTTGACCGACGGCATTGCGGAAGTTTCGGCGGACCAACCGGTGAAAGCAAGAGACAAACTTTCAAATAGAGATCATGCGACGCTGATTTTTTGGCGATGCGTTTTCTTGACCTGC
>JASHVW010000098.1 GCA_030044395.1 Verrucomicrobiia bacterium | reverse complement strand
TAAATTCGCGGATCCGCCCCGAATTTTGCGGCTGCTTCCTCCTGGCCGTAATCCAGCTTGTAAACCTTCGGCCACTCGGGCCATGGATTGTCCGCCGCTCGTTCCACCGGCGGCTTGGGCAGTATTTCCACTTGCACGAGTGATTGGCAGCCGTGCCGCATCGAAGTCGCCACGCAATCCGTCCCCGTGTCGCCCCCACCGATCACCACCACGTCCTTGCCCGTCGCGTCAATGTAATTCCCGTTCTTATGCCCGTCCAAAATGCTCTTCGTGTTGGCTGTTAGAAATTCCATCGCGAAATGGACGCCTTTGAGCTCGCGCCCCGGTACCGCCAGATCGCGCGGTTTCGTCGCCCCGGTCGCCAGGATGACCGCGTCGAATTCTTTCAGCAATTTGTCCGCCGCGTAATCCTTCCCAACCTCGGTGTTGCAGACAATGCTGACACCTTCAGCCTCAAGCTGTTGTATCCGCCGCATCACTACTTCGTTTTTGTCGAGTTTGGGATTCGGAATCCCGTACATGAGCAGACCGCCGGGCCGATCCGCCCGCTCGAAAACCGTGACCAGATGCCCGGCCTTGTTCAACTGCGCCGCCGCGCTCAAACCAGCCGGACCGGAACCAACCACGCCCACTTTCTTCCCGGTCCGCTTCTTCGGCAGCTCGGGTCTGATCCAGCCGTTTTCCCAGCCGTTATCGGCGATGGCGCATTCGATGTTTTTAATCGTGACCGGCGGCGCATTGATGCCGAGCACGCACGACCCTTCACACGGCGCCGGACATACGCGTCCGGTAAATTCAGGAAAATTATTCGTCTTGTGCAGGCGTTCGAGAGCTTCCTTCCACAGACCGCGATAAACCAGGTCGTTCCATTCCGGAATCAGATTGTGAATCGGGCAGCCGCTGGCCATGCCGCTGACAAGCTGGCCGGTGTGGCAAAACGGAATCCCGCAATCCATGCATCGCGCCCCCTGCTTCTTCAGGTCGCCCTCCGCCATGTGATGATGGAATTCCTTCCAATCCGCGACGCGTTCCAAAGGCGAACGGTCTTTCGGCAGTTCGCGATTGAAGTCTAAAAATCCGGTCGGCTTTCCCAAATTATACTCCTGTCAGGTTGATGTTTTTCATTCTATCCACTGAATGGTCATCCGCAGATTGCGCCGATTCGAGCGTGGGCGGAGGATGAACTTCCATCGCTGCTCCGATGATGGCATACGTTTGCCCATCTCCGTCTGTGCTGGATTTATGAAAATCTGCGTTCATCTGAGTAATCTGTGGACAACTCATCCTCCGCCCACGCGCGCCACGTCGCGAATGTTTTCTTCGAAGGCCGCCATAATGGCATCGTCGCCGCTCAAGCCTTGGGACTCAACCCTTTTCAATGCTTGCAACACGCGGGCGTAATCCTTGGGCAACACCTTGACGAATTTCGGCACGAACACCTTCCAATCACCAAGTATCCTCGCGGCGCGCCGGCTGTTGGTATACGTCTGATGCCGCTGGATCAGTTTCCAGACTTCCTCGATTTCGTCCGCATCCGCCAGTTTTTCGAGGCCGACCAATTCCTTGTTGCAGCGCGACGCAAATTCGCCGCCTTCATCCAGCACGTAGGCGATGCCGCCGCTCATCCCCGCCGCAAAATTGCGCCCCGTCCGGCCGAGCACTACCACGCGCCCGCCGGTCATGTATTCGCATCCGTGGTCGCCAACCGCCTCAACCACCGCATTGACCCCGGAATTCCTGACTCCAAAGCGTTCGCCCGCCATCCCCCGTACAAAAATCTCGCCGCCCGTCGCGCCGTAAAGCGCCACGTTGCCGATGATGATGTTTTCCCCGGGCTCAAACGTCGAACCTCTCGGCGGATAGACAATCAATTTGCCGCCGCTAAGTCCTTTGCCGAAGTAATCGTTGGCGTCGCCTTCCAGTTCAAGCGTCATGCCCCTGGGCACAAACGCCCCGAAGCTCTGGCCGGCGCTCCCGGTGAATTTCAATTGCACCGTGTCCTCCGCCAAACCGTTTGGCCCGTACTTTCTGGTGATTTCACTGCCGGTAATTGTGCCGACAACACGATTTACATTCCGGATCGGCAGCTCGGCGCGCATCGGCTCGCCGCGTTCAATCGCTGGTTTGCAAATCTCAAGCAACGTCGTCACGTCAAGGGATTTCTCCAGGCCGTGCTCCTGGTCCTGACGGCGGTAACGCCCCACTTCCGGACCTGCGTCCGGCTGGTGCAATATTGGCGTCAGGTCCAGCCCGCGCGCCTTCCAATGGTCAATGGCTTTCCACGGATTCAATTTGTCCGTCCGCCCAATCATTTCATCGAGCGTGCGGAAGCCGAGCCGCGCCATGATCTCCCGAAGTTCCTGCGCTATAAAACGCATATAATTCACGACATGGTCCGGGTTGCCCGCGAATCGCGCGCGCAACCGCGGGTCCTGCGTCGCCACGCCCACCGGACACGTATTCATATGGCAAACCCGCATCATGATACAGCCGAGCACGACCAGCGGCGCCGTCGCAAATCCAAATTCCTCCGCCCCAAGCAGCGCCGCCACCGCCACGTCCCGCCCGGTCTTCAACTGGCCGTCCGTCTCCACATAAATGCGGCTGCGAAGGTTGTTCAACACCAGCGTCTGGTGCGTTTCCGCCACCCCAAGTTCCCATGGCCCGCCCGCATGTTTAATCGAAGACAACGGCGATGCGCCCGTCCCACCATCATGGCCGGAAATTAAAACCACGTCCGCGTGCGCCTTCGCCACTCCCGCCGCGATCGTCCCCACCCCCACTTCGGCCACCAGCTTGACACTGATGCGCGCATTGCGATTCGAATTCTTCAAATCGTGAATCAGTTCGGCCAAATCTTCGATGGAATAGATGTCGTGGTGCGGCGGCGGCGAAATCAATCCCACGCCCGCCGTCGTGCCCCTGACTTTGGCGATGGGCGGATAAACTTTTTTGCCGGGCAACTCGCCGCCTTCGCCAGGCTTGGCCCCCTGTGCCATCTTGATTTGCAATTCCTTCGCGTTGACCAGGTAATGGCTGGTCACGCCAAACCGCCCGCTCGCCACCTGCTTGATGGCCGAATTCTTCGAGTCCCCGTTCGGCAGCGGAATGTAGCGGTCCGGATCTTCGCCGCCTTCTCCCGTATTGGATTTGCCCCCAAGCCGGTTCATCGCAATCGCCAGCGCCTCGTGCGCTTCCTTCGAGATCGAGCCGTAACTCATCGCCCCTGTCTTGAACCGCTTCACAATTTCTTCAACCGGCTCCACTTCTTCAAGCGGCAGCGCCTTGTCGGCATCCTTGAATTCCAGAAGGCCCCGCAGCGTGCAAAGGTTTTTCGCCTGGTTGTTGATCAACTCGGCATACTCGCGATAAATCTTTTCGCTGCCCGTCCGACACGCGTTCTGCAATTTGTGGATCGTCTGCGGATTGAACAAATGATATTCCCCGCCGTCCCGCCATTGATATTGGCCGCCGGCCTCCAGCACCCCGTTGACCGGTCGGTCCGGAAAAGCATGGTGATGCCGCGCCAGCGCCTCCGCCGCAATCACGTCCAGCCCCACGCCCTGGATCCGCGATGGCGTCCACGTGAAATATTTGTCCACCACGTCGCCGTTCAAGCCCACCGCCTCAAATATTTGCGCGCCGCGATAACTTTGAACGGTCGATATCCCCATCTTCGCCATCGTTTTCACTACCCCTTTGATCGCCGCCTTGATGTATTTCTTCTGCGCCGTCTTGTGATCGGTGTTGGCCAGCAACCCTTGCTGAATCAAATCATCCAGCGTCGCAAACGCCAGATACGGATTGATGGCGCTGCAACCGTAGCCGATCAGCAACGCAAAATGATGCACCTCACGCGGCTCCCCCGATTCCAGCACCAGTCCCACCCGCCCGCGTGTGCCGGCCCGGATCAGATGATGATGTAAACCCGCCACGGCCAATAGCGCGGGGATCGGCGCCAGTTGCGGCGAAATCCCGCGGTCCGACAAAACCAGAATGTTCGCGCCGCCGCTAATCGCCTCGTCGGCGTCGGCAAATATTTTTCCCAGCGCCTTTTCGAGGTTCGTCTCTGCCCCCTCTTTGCCCGCTTGGAACAAGATCGGCAGCGTCACCGCCTTGTACGCCTTCTTTTCAATGAACCGCAACTTTTCCAGTTCATCATTGGTCAGAATCGGGTGCTTCAACTTGATCATCGCGCAGCTCTCCGGCCCCGGGTTCAACAACCCGCCGCGACCACCCACCATCGTTTCCGTCGAGGTGATGATCTCCTCGCGAATCGGGTCAATCGGCGGATTGGTCACCTGCGCAAAGAGTTGCTTGAAATAATTGTAAAGCAACTGCGGCCGGTTCGAAAGCACCGCCAGCGGCGTGTCCGTCCCCATCGAGCCGAGCGGCTGGACGCCGTCATTCCCCATCGGCGCAATCAGAAACCGCAAATCCTCGAAGCTGTAGCCGAACGCCTGCTGCCGCTGCAAAATCGTCCGGTGGTCCGGTTCGGTCTTTTGCGCCGCCTCTGGTAAATCCTCCAGAAGCACGTGATGCTCCGCCAGCCATTTTTGATACGGATGCGCGCTCGCGTATTTTTTCTTCAGTTCTTCGTCCGCCACGATCCGGCCCTGCTCCGTGTCCACCAGGAACATCCGGCCCGGTTGCAACCGCCCTTTTTGCAAAACACGTTCCGGCGCCACCGGCAGCACGCCGGCTTCCGACGCCATGATCACCAGGTCATCTTTCGTCACATAATAACGCGAGGGTCGCAGCCCGTTCCGGTCCAGGCACGCGCCAATGATTTTTCCGTCCGTGAACGCCATCGAAGCCGGCCCATCCCACGGTTCCATCAGGCAGGTGTGAAATTCATAAAACGCGCGCCGCTCCGCATCCATGCTCTCGTGGTTTTCCCACGGCTCCGGTATCATCATCATCATCGCGTGCGGCAATTCCCGCCCGGTCATCACCAGCATCTCCACGCAATTGTCAAACTGCGCCGAGTCCGATCCGTCCGTATTGATCACGGGAATGATTTTTTTGATGTCCTTGCCGAAAAGCGGCGATTTGAAATTTGCCTCCGCCGACCGCATCCAGTTCACGTTGCCCCGCAGCGTGTTAATCTCGCCGTTGTGCGCTATGTACCGGTTGGGATGCGCCCGGTCCCAGCTCGGAAACGTGTTCGTCGAAAAACGCGAATGTACCAGCGCCAGCGCCGTCTTCATCTCCGCGTTCCCCAAATCAGGATAGTATTTGGCCAGTTGCTCCGGCATCAACATCCCCTTGTAAATGCACGTCTTGCACGACAGGCTCGACACGTAAAAAATGTTTCCGCCCGGAACCTTTTTGCCGTAACGAATGTTCTGCTCCGCGATTTTGCGGATGACATAAAGTTTCCGTTCAAATGCTTCCTCGTTCTCCACCCCCGCGGCGCGCCCGACAAACACCTGCATCATGTGCGGTTCGCAATTCTTCGCGCCGTTGCCGAGCGTGGAATTGTCCGTGGGAACATCGCGCCAGCCCAATAACGCCTGGCCTTCCTCCGTAACAATTTTCGCAAAGGCCGCTTTCACCGCGTCGCGCTCTCCAGCGCCGTGCGGCATGAACACCATGCCCACCCCGTAGTGCCCGGGCGCGGGGAGTTTGATACCCAGTTCGCCAGTGGCCTTGGCCAGGAAATCATGCGGCACCTGAAGCAGGATGCCGGCGCCGTCCCCGGTGTTCGCCTCGCACCCGCAGGCGCCGCGATGGTCCAGGTTTAGCAATATCTTCAGCGCGTCCTGGACAATTCCGTGGGATTTTTGACCCTTGATATGAACCAGAAACCCCACGCCGCACGAGTCATGCTCGAACTGCGGGTCGTAAAGACCCTGTTTCGGCGGTGCGAAAACATTTGGTATTTGCGCGCGCCGGTTCCCTTCATTTGGTTGCGTCAGGTTTTGTCTCATCTGGCAAAGCCGTCGTTCCGCTTATTTTTGGCTCAAAATCCGCTGTTGCGCAATAAATGTTTTTAGAAAAATTGGCAATTCGCCATTATCTTTCCAATTTATGAAGTCATGGCAAGTCACAGCGCCAACGGGCGTGGGCGCATTGAAATTGATGGAACGGCCCGAACCGACGCCCGGCCCCGGTCAGGTCGTCGTGCGAGTACGCGCAACCTCGTTGAATTACCGCGACCTCATGGTCGCCACCGGCCGTTACGGCCCCAGCCTGCCACTGCCACTTGTCCCGCTTTCAGATGGCGCGGGCGAAATTGCCGCCGTCGGCGAAGGCGTGACGCGCTGGAAACCGGGGGACCGCGTCGCAGGCACCTTCTTCCAGAACTGGCAGAGTGGCCCGCCCCGGCGCGAGACCTTTGACACCGCCTTGGGCGGCTCCATCAATGGCATGCTGGCCCAATACGTCCCCCTGTCGGCAGACGGCGTCATTGCGCTGCCGCCGCACTTGAGTTTTGAGGAAGCGGCCACCCTCCCCTGCGCCGCCCTCACGGCTTGGCACGCACTGGTCACGAACGGCTGCCTTTCGGCCGGCCAGACCGTGCTGGTGCTCGGCACGGGCGGTGTGTCCATTTTCGCCCTCCAATTTGCGAAAATGCACGGCGCCCGCGTCATCATCACCTCCAGCTCAGACGCGAAACTCGCCCGTGCCAGAGCTCTGGGCGCGGACCACCTCATCAACTACCGGATGAAGCCGGATTGGGAAACGGAAGTGTCCCGCCTCACGGACAAGGCGGGTGCGGACCACGTTGTCGAGGTGGGCGGCACCGACACCTTTCCGCGGTCGCTCCGCGCGGTGGCGATGTGCGGGACCATCAGCGTCATCGGCGGTGTGAGCGGCTTCACGAGTGACGTGGCGCTGCGCGATATCCTCGGCAAATCAGCGGTCGTCCGCGGCATCTTTGTCGGAAGCCGCGATATGTTCGCGGCGATGAACCGCGCAATTTCGCTCCACCAACTCAAACCCGTGATAGACCGGGTGTTCCCGTTTGCCGAGGCGCCAGCCGCCTATCGTTACCAGGAAAGCGGCGCGCATTTCGGCAAAGTAATCATCGCGGTGGAACCGTGACGCAACGCCTTTGACTTGTCCCGGACAAGTCGCCAGAACACTCGGAGGCGCACGCCTGGACGTTGCATCATGAGGGCGACGACATGTTTCTGACCCCGGGCCGGACCATCAAACTGCCGTCGCCAGGAACTTTTTCCCTCATCGAAAAAAATGAAAGTCACCAGCTCGTCGCCCGCAATTTTTTCCTTCGTATTTCGCGGTCTATCGGCGCCTCCATTCGTCATTCTTCCGAAATCGCCAATTTTCCCCGTACTTCCGGCTTTTCTTCCCCGCCCGGAAACGCCAAGCTGAACCTTTCGCCAATGAACGGCCTCCGACATATCGTTTTTGCCTTCGCCCTCACCGCCACGTGCTCTCTGTGCCCGGCCCAATCCCCCATCCTCTGGTCGCTCCACCTCTCCGAACGCGATTGCACCTCCACCCCCGCCATCGCCACCGACGGAACCATTTACGTCGGAAATTTTGACGGCAATCTCCTGGCCATCCGCCCGGACGGAAAAATGAAATGGACCTTCAAAACCGGCCTGGAAATAAAATCCTCCCCCGCCGTCGCCGGCGACGGATCCGTCTATTTCGGTTCGCGAGACCGGAAATTTTATGCGCTGACATCGTTGGGAAAATTGAAATGGAGCTTCGCCACCGGTGCCTGGGATGATTCGTCCCCCGCCATCGCCACCGATGGCACCGTTTATTTCGGCTCATGGGACACAAATTTTTACGCCCTCTCCCCCGACGGTTCGCTCAAATGGAAATTTCCCTCGGGCGGCATCATTGATTCGTCTCCCGCCATCGGCGCGGACGGGACCGTCTATTTCGGTTCGCATGACGGAAATCTTTACGCCCTCTCCCCCGACGGAAAATTGCGCTGGAAATTTCCCACCCTTGGACCCGTCACCTCTTCCCCGGCCATAGGCGCCGATGGAACCGTCTATTTTGCCTCCACGGACGGGAATCTTTACGCCTTGCGCACCGATGGCACGCAGCAATGGCGCCTGCGCACCGGCGGCGCCTCGGAATCATCGCCCGTCCTCGGAAACGGTGACGTTTATGTCATCGCGGGCATGCAGTTTTATTCCCTCAGCTCCGCCGGCAAAATAAATTGGGGTTGGACGACCGCGGAAGTGTGGAACGACACCACGCCGGTGGTCTTGGCGAACGGAGATGCTTATTTTGCCTGGCCATGGTTCTCTTTGATGGGCGTTCGGCCAAGCCAGCCAATCGTCGAACAGGTTAAGCTCAATGGAAATATTACCAGCTCCCTGACCGCCGCCAACAATGGAACAATTTATTTCGACTGCGGGCCGGATTTGATCGCCGTGGCGCCCACCAACGCTGCGCCGCCGGCAACCAGTTCCTGGCCAATGTTCCGCGCCAACCCCCAACACACCGGAAGAGTGGCCGTCCATTGAAAATGGATGGTTTCCGATTAATGGTAGAAAAGTAGTTGCGAGAAATTGTCCCTGGTTTCTCCTCTTAACTTCCTTGCCGCGCCGTAGCCAGGCGAAGGTGGGTCAACGGCTTTTCTACAATCGCTCCCGCCCGCCGTAACCGCTCTCCAGATCATGCCAGAATTCAACGTCCTCCTCGTCGGACTCCCAGCAAAGAAATACCTCCCGGCCACTGATGATCGCCGGAAAATCAACCAGCCCCCGCTCCAGGTCCTTAATCAAAATCTCGCGCCGGTGAAATTCGGCCAGTATTTCCTGCATCCCGGCGATGGCGCGAATCCACTGATTCACCGTGTCGCCTCCCAGGTCGCTTCCCAGGTCGCTTCCGCCAAGGCCGCCAAGGCGCTTCTCCAGCCGTTCAAGGTCTTTACGCGACTGAACGAGCCGGGTCAGCCATTGGCGGATTTGCGGCAGCAACGCCCGCGCCTCCTCCCGCGTGTAATGTTTCTGAAACTGATGCTCCATTGCCAAATTCAGGGCAAAAAAATAATGGCCGTTCGCGGCGGTTGCAATGCAATACCGCGAACGGCTGAATTAGAGCACCCCGGCCTTCAGGCCTGCCAGGTGCGCTTCTTGTGACGATTCAAGCGCAGCTTCTTGCGCCGTTTATGTTTGTTGATCTTCGCCTTGCGGCGTTTTTTGAGTGAACCCATTCGCTATTCAGTAACGCAATTCCGCCCGTCAATGCAACCTAAATCTTCACCTCCACTCCGCCCAGGGCGCCAGTCTCAAAATCTGAGAAACGTGCGCGCCACCGGTGTCTTTTAATTTGAATCAATTCGTGCCTCATCGTTCCAAACCATTCGTTTTGACTTTGCCGGAGCCGAATTTTATTTTCGCATCTTCATGTCAGGAATTTGTTTAGAAAATAAACCGCGAAAGGGATTGCGGGCGTGGTGGGATGGATGGCGGGGCGCAACTGGAGAGCATCCTTGGGAGAAATCTGTGACCGGGGAACAACAACCTGTCCGCCGTAGCCTTGGCGAAGGCGGAAGCCAGCCAACCTGCCCCGCCGCCAGTCCGGCCGGGATGGCGTCAAAATGCGCTCTAGGACATCTTCCGTTCCTGGCCCTTTTGGCAACGGTGGCCATCTCGCGTTTTGTCGTCCTTTTCCTCTCCCAAACCCACGTGCATAGTGATGAGGCAATCATCGGGTTGATGGGCAAACATATTATGGAAGGCCGTTACTTTCCGCTTTATATGTACGGCCAGCCGTATAACGCTTGCGCCGCCTGGGAGGCGTATCTGGCCGCCATCGTCTTTGCCCTTTTCGGTGTCGGCGTGGTCCAACTAAAAAGTTGCATCGTCGTATTGTCCCTCGTCTGGTTCATTCTCTTCTATCGCCTCGCCTCCCTGCTCTATGGCCAGAAAATCGCCTGGTGGTCCAGCCTCGTCCTCGCCTTGCTGCCCTCGCTCTTTAAATGGAATTTTCAGGTCCGCGGCTATTCCTTCTATTTTTATGCGATTCCACTTTTGACCGCCCTCTTCTTTTCGATTGAATCCGCCGCCGTTTGCCGCCTGCGAAAATTTTTTATTTTCGGGCTGCTTTGCGGATTGAGCGTCTGGGGCCTGGAATTGATACTGACCCTCGTCGCCGCGTTTTGGATTCTGTTGGCGGTGCGCCGGAAGCTCTCCCTCCAAGCTTTGTCCGCCGGATTCGGCGGCTTCGCCGTCGGCTACCTTCCCGCCATCCTGTACAATTTGACCCACCATCTTGAGAACTGGCGCTGGGTTTTCCTCGACAAAACCAGCACACCTTCGCCTGTTTTTCATTTATTGACCGTCGCGCGAATTTTCCTCGCCGAATTGCCGAAATTTTTCGGGCCCGACACCGTCCTCTGGTATTACCCTGATGTCCCCCTCATCGGCCTGATGTTTTACGCAATCGCCGTGGCGGCGGTCATCGCCATCCTGATCCCGCTTTTGAAAGCGCCCGTAAAAATTGCAAACACCTTGGGCCGCAACGCCCTGCAGAACGACGAACACAGGGATTTTCTCGTGTTCATCCTGGCCCTGGCATGTTTTATCCCTTACGCCACGGCGGCAGTCCGTGTGCCCAGCTATTTCCTGGGCGCCTGTTTTTTCCTCTCCCTGCTGATTGGACGATTGCTATGCCGGGGATTGGATTCGGCTTCGCGGAGTTCGCGCGCCTGGGCAATCGTTTTGCTCCTGATGATTTTGGCCGGCGGCGTGACGGTGCAAGTTCAAACAGCGCGCCAAAATCAAATCGAAACCTTGACCTTGAATCCCTCCAGCAAATTGATGATGACGCGGATTTCAGGGGCTGATTTGGACGCGGTCGAACGCCATTTGACCCAAAACCACATTGATGCGGCCTGGGCGACCGTTTCGTTCATTTATCCGCTGATTTTCGAGACGGGGGAAAAGTTGGCTGTTTCCGGGGAGATTTTCGGTTACCACCAACACGTCTATCCTTCCGCGGTGGCCCGCCGCGTGCCGGACCCGGCTTCATGCGAGGTCTTTGTATTGGAATCCGATTCGCCGTTTATGCCGTTCGTGAAAGCGCGCTGCGCCGGAATCGGCGGCGGCCCCCCTCTCGTCACCCGGTGCGGCACACTCACCATCGTCGAAGCGCAATCACCGAAATAAGGACCTTCAATCCTTATTGTGCTTATGGTGATGATGTTTGTGATGTTTGTGGTGCTGCAGTCCCGGATGCATCGTCGCGGCCTCAGCCGCCGACACGAAACAACCAAACACAAATGCCAGCATCAACAGAGCCAAAAGTTTCTTCATAAGGTTTCAGTTCAATAGCGTTTGATTAACAAAATGTCAAATTGAAAACCCTGAAGCATTGACAGAAAAGATGTAGCGTTGAGCCGCGAGGATTTTTGGCTTTTGGCAAGGCTTCGGCGAAGGCGGGAGCCCAAACGCCGCCAAAAACCAAAAGAACCGCAGTCCATGGATTCATTCACTCAGCGCTACAGCTTTGATGGAATTGCTCTAAGTCCGGCTCTCCCTCCCAATCCCCGGCTTGTCCAACAATTCATCGAGGGTCGGGCGGCTCAGACCCAACTCGACCGCCACCGGCGCGATTTCGCCGCCGCAATATGTTCATGCTTCGGTTTGGTCCGCGCACAGTGCCACCGGAGCCGCCGCAATGTATCCTCCATTTTCATCGCCGAACTGCCTGATATAAAAAGTGCCAAACGGATTTCCTGCGGAAATTTTGTGAATATCATTCCCTTCTCAGGCCGTTTCAGGCCGCGCGGCGTGAATTGCAATTGACCCTGCCGCAATTTGCATAAATCCGTCGCGAATATTTCCACTTTTTATTTGCGAGCGTGGCCTTTCCGTTACATTTTCCCGCAAATGCTCCAGTTGGAAAATTTGGCGGGCCTTTTTGAAAAAAACCGTGCCGCGGCGTCCGCGACGGTAAGGGAATTTTACATCGCGAACAAAAAATTTAATTTCAATGCGCAACCTGCCGTCATGGGCGTCGTCAATTTGTCCCCCGACTCGTGGTATCGCGAGAGCGTGTGCCTTTCACCGGAGGCCGCCGTCCGCCGCGCGCGGGTTCTATGCGCTCAGGGCGCGGACATTATTGACGTCGGCGCCGAATCCACCCTGGCCCGCGCCGCGCGGGCGGATGACACGGCGCAGAAATTAAAATTGTTGCCCGCCATTAAATTATTGCGCGCGGAAAAAATTCTCGTCTCAGCCGAGACTTATTCGCCTCGAGTTGCCCTCGCCGTGCTCGAAGCAGGCGCGAATATCCTGAACCTTACCGGAAATGCGCGCTCCAGGGAGATATTCAAAATGGTGGCTGACCATGATGCCGCCGTGATTATCTGCTATGTCCAGGGCCGAAATGTCCGGGAAGTCAGGAACTTCGACTTCAGCGCGGACCCCATCGAGAAAATGCGGACCTATTTCTCCAGGCAGTTGGAGACCGCGGAGCGCGCGGGGGTGAAACGTATATTTCTCGATCCCGGGCTTGGATTCTATTATCGCAACCTGCAGGACAGCGCAGTGCGGGTGCGCCATCAAATGAACGTTTTTCTGAATACATTCCGGCTGCGCACCCTCGGGTGGCCCATCTGCCACGCCTTGCCGCACGCGTTTGAGTTTTTCCGTGAGGAAGTCCGTTGCGCCGAGCCGTTTTTCGCGGTCCTCGCCGCGTTGGGCGGGACCGATTTGTTCCGCACCCACGAAGTCCCGCGCGTCAAGGCCGCCCTCGAGACGATGAAGACCTTCAAATAACGATGCAATAGGCGGGAGACGACGCAAGAAGTCGGCCGCTTCACCGATGAGCCTTGCCAAGTCTTTGCCCTCGCGCCAAATTATTGGTGTGCAAGCGTCTCCGAGAGCGTGTCTGAACCAATCCGCCCAACTCATCTTCTTCCTTTCGGCAGTGTGTTTAGGACTTCGCAGTCTTCCGATCCAGGCTCAAGTTGTCAACTTCGACGTGCCAGGCGGCGTTGCCGGCGCCATAAATTATTACGGACAAGGCGCCTATTCTGATCCAGGTAACGGCTATTGGAACCCGGTTGTGGGCAACGGCACCACCGGAGGGACAAACCTCTTGTCCAATGGCGCCGCTTCTACTCCCATAACGTTAACCTCCCAGATGGGTGGCACCTACG
>JASHVW010000097.1 GCA_030044395.1 Verrucomicrobiia bacterium | reverse complement strand
CATGCCGCGGCGCCTTCGGTTCATTGGCGGCGGCGCGATCGCCCTGTTGCAAATCCTGATCGCCCTCACCGGCAATTATTGCTTTTTCAACTGCCTCACGCTCGCGCTTTCCCTTTTGCTCCTTGACGATTTTATTCTTGAAAGATTCTGTCCGCGAAATGTTTCTGCTCGAATTCCTTTTTCAAGGCCACAACGCTCCACGAGAATCAGATGGTCGCGTGCTGCAATCGTTTTATTCGGGGCCTTTTACACCGCCCTTTCCGTTTTTCAGATTGTGGCGATCTTTGGGGTGAATACGATTTTGCTTTATCCAATAGCCGCCGCCGGCGAATGGATTGGCCCGTTTCGCACCATCAATAATTACGGATTGTTCGCCGTAATGACCACTGAGCGTCATGAAATCATCGTTGAAGGAAGCAACGATGGCACAAACTGGCTGGCTTACGAATTCGAATACAAACCGGGCGACGTGAAAAAGCCTCCGGCGTTTGTCGCGCCGTATCAACCCCGACTCGACTGGCAGATGTGGTTCGCCGCGCTTGGCGATTACCAACAGAATCCCTGGTTTGGTAATTTTTGCCTGCGCCTGCTTCAAGGTTCCCCGGACGTGCTGGCGTTGATGCAAAAGAACCCCTTTCCCCGCAGGCCGCCACGATATATCCGCGCCGAGCTTTACGATTATCATTTCACTGATTTTGCCGAACGGCGCGCGACGGGCGCCTGGTGGAAACGAACCCTCATTGGTGAATACTTGCCGCCGGTTTCACTTCAGGAATAGAATCACGGCGAATTGATGAACGAAACAGGCCGCGCTCTTAACTGGTTCACGCCCGCGCGTTTCGGCATTTTGCTGGCATTGCTGATTTTCGCGGCGTTCCCCCAGGTCATCCTTGGCCTGCAAACCTTTGTCGTCCGCGACTTTGGTTTCTTCGCCTACCCGCTCGCCTTCTTTCAACGTCAATGCTTCTGGCACGGCGAGCTCCCGTTCTGGGACCCCTACAATTATTGCGGCGCGCCGTTTCTGGCGCAATGGAACACCATGCCGCTCTATCCGCCGTCGCTGATTTATCTGCTTCTGCCGCTGACGTGGTCGTTCGGCTTTTTCTGCCTTCTGCATTTGTGGTTCGGAGGGTTTGGCATGTATTTCCTCGCGCGGCGTTGGACGGGCAATGATTTCGCGGCCGCCTTCGCCGGCGCCGTTTTCGCCTTCAACGGTTTCACGCTCAATCTTATCATGTGGCCGAGCCACCTGGCGACGTTCAGTTGGATGCCCTGGGTTGTGCTCGCCGCCGAAAGGGCTTGGTGCAACGGCGGACGCGCCATTTTCGTCGCGGCCATTGCCGGCGCCATGCAAATGTTCGCCGGCGGACCGGAAATCATTTTATTCACCTGGGTCGTGGTGGTGGTCTGTTGGATCCAGCAGGTGGCCCGCCGTGATTCGCCATCCTTGAAGAGGTTCTGCCATCTTGCCGCCGTCATCGTCCTCGTCGCCGCGCTGGTCGCGGCCCAAGTATTGCCGTTTTTCGACCTGGTGACGCATTCGCAGCGACAGACCGGCTACATTGACACGCGATGGTCGCTGCCATTGCGTGGCTGGATGAATTTTCTGGTGCCGATGGCGTTCGGCGATACGTGGGACATGGGCGTGTTTTACCAGTACCACCAGGAATGGACGTCTTCCTATTACCTCGGGATCGGCGCGTTGTGGCTGGCGCTCCTGGCGCTCTGGAAAACGCGAAACCCGCGCGTGTGGCTGCTGGGAATGGTCGCAGCAGCCGCCTTTGTCTTTGCCCTGGGCGAAAACACCTTCGTTCTGCCTACGCTCCGAAAAATCCTTCCCGGACTGCGACTGATAACCCATTCCATCAAATATCTGGCCATCGTCATCTTCATCGCGCCCCTGCTGGCGGCATTTGCCTTGGCGCATATTCAGACTGCCACAGGTGAAAGGAAAATCGCCCTCCGGAAATCAACGATGGTCATTGGCGCCGTTTTGCTGGCGTTGATCGGAGTGATTCTTTTTTGGGCCGCAAAATTCCCCTTTCCCTACGACATCGTGTCCCGCACGTTGCTGAACGGATTTTCTCGCGCCGGATTTTTGTTGCTCACCGGCCTCCTGCTTTTTCTTATTGTTCGCGGCGCGGAAGGAAAAGCCCGCCAACTCCTGCCGCTATTGCTGGTTGTCACCGCGTGGGCTGATGTCTTCACGCACGAGCCGACGCAGAACCCAACGGTGCCGCCGTGGGTTTATCAACCGGGCTTGTCGCAGGCAAAATTGGACCTCCAGCCGCAACCGATGCTGGGACAATCGCGCGCGATGGTGACACCCAAGGCGTATTACAAGGCGCTGGGTTTTGCGTCGCAAAATCTGCAGGACAACTATCTGGTCAACCGGCTGGCGGCCTACGCCAACTGCAATTTGCTCGACAACCTGCCGAAAGTGGACGGCTTCCTTTCACTCCTCCCAAACCAGGCCGACGACGTGAATACGCTGCTCTACGGCAAGACCAACGCGGATTATCCGCGGCTCGAGGATTTCCTGGGCGTTTCGCAAATTTCCTCGACCAACATTTACTCCTGGCGCGCCCGAACAACGTTTTTGCCGCTGGTGACCGCAGGCCAGAAACCCATCTACCTCGACGATTACAGCGCCTGGAAATTGCTGGCGTCGAGCAATTTTGACGGAGCCGGAATTGTCGCCCTCCCGGTCAACGATAAATCCCTGGTAACCGTCACCAACCGGACTGACGCGCGCGTTCTCAACTCGAAATTTGAAACGCAAAGCGTGGAGGCGGAAGTTCAGGCGAGCGAGCCGTCGCTGGTCGTTTTTTCACAGAGCTATTATCACGATTGGCGGGCCACTGTTGACGGCCGGCCGACGCCGTTGTTGCAGGCGGATTACGCCTTCCAGGCCGTTCAAATTCCCGCGGGACGGCACGAAATCGTCCTCGCCTATCAAGACCGTGCCTTTCAAACGGGCGCGGCGATTTCCATATGCGGGTGGTTGGTTTGTCTCATCGGCGTCTCTTTCAGGAAGCGAATGACGATTTGATGAGCAGTCCAGACGCTCTGTGATCGCAGGGGCGCCTGATATTCGCAAAGCGTCCCTGATGAGCAAAAATTTATTTCTGGAATGCCGGCCCCTTTTTCTGCAAGCTGTTCGCTTGTTGATCTATGGATGTTAAACTTCCCAAACTGGGCGAAGGCGCCGATTCAGGCGTTGTCGTCAATATCTTCGTCAAAGAAGGCGATACCGTCGCCAAAGGCCAGGCCATTCTGGAATTGGAAAATGAAAAGGCCGTGGCAGCCATCCCCTCCACGGCCGCGGGCACCGTCGCGGCAGTTTATATCAAAGGCGGCGACCGTGTCGGCGTCGGCCAAAAACTGATTTCCGTCACCGAAAGCGGCGCAGCCCCGGCCGCGCCGAAAGCGCCGGAAAGGAAAACGGCCGCCACGGCCGCATCTGAGCCCGAACTTGAGCCGGAAGTTCCAGACGACGAAGAAGTCCAAACCGCCGAGCCGGTGGCGTCGCCCTCAGTGCGTAAGATGGCGCGCGAGTTGGGAATTGATTTGCGAAAGGTCCGCGGCAGCCAGACCGGCGGACGGATCATTGTCGGCGATCTGCGGAACTACATTCAACGGCTGATTGCTTTGGCGGCAAAGGCAAAATCCGCCTCTGGTTCCGTGGCCATGCGCCCGACCATTGCCGACCAGCTCGATTTTTCACAGTGGGGACCGGTGACGAAAAAGACGATGACACCATTGCGCCAGGTGATCGCGCGGCGCATGACCGAAAGCTGGAGTTCAGTTGCGCGGGTCACGCAGTTTGACGAGGCTGATTTCACCACGCTGAATGAGTTGCGTAAAAAATTCGGAGCGGCTTACGAAAAAATAGGCGTCAAGCTGACTCTGACTCCGCTGATATTGACCGCAGTCGTGGAAACGCTTAAGAAGCATCCGATGTTTAATTCCAGCCTGGATGAAGTCGCGAACGAAATAGTTATCAAGGAATATTTCCATCTCGGCATTGCCGTGGACACCGAACAGGGCCTGATGGTCCCCGTAATTCGCGACGTGGACAAAAAATCCGTTCTGGACCTGGCCAGGGAACTGGAACAGCTCGCGCAAAAGACGCGTGACCGGAAAATTTCCGGCGACGATATGAAGGGCGGCACCTTCACCATCTCAAACCAGGGCGCGATCGGCGGCGGGCACTTTACCCCGATTGTCAACAAACCGGAGGTCGCGATCTTGGGCCTGGGCCGCGGCGCCATGAAGCCGGTGGTGCGTGACGGAAAAGTTGAGGCGCGGATGATGACTCCGCTGGCATTGAGTTATGACCATCGCGTTTTGGATGGCGCCAACGCGGCGCGGTTTATGGCGGACCTCGTCAAGGCGATCGAAAGTTTCGGGGCGAACGCAGTGGAGTTGGGGAAAGCGTGATTGGAGTAATGGAGTGATGGAGTGATGGATTTGTATAATTTATGAATTACCGAAATAAAAACCGTGGCTACCAGCAGTTGCGTGTCTGGCAAGATGCGATTGATTTTTACGTTGGTTGCAGCCGTTTGTTCAAACGTTTCCCGTATGATTTGCGACGCGTTGCTTCACAAGGTGTTGCGTCGGCCGATTCGGTGCATCGCAACATTGCCGAAGGTTATTGCCGCCGTTCGATTCGGGAGTATTTGCAGTATTTGAATTTTGCGCTCGGCTCGTTGGGCGAAAGCGTTTCCGGACTCATTGCTTATCGGCAGGCGGAACAGATTTCCGAAGCCGACTTCCAGCTCCTCAACAGCCTCGCATTCAAACTTGAGAACGGCCTTCTTAAATTGGTCGAGAGCCTCGAACGCAAAGAAATGACCGGCGATTGGATTGATCATCTTGTTCTAAAGGAAAGCAATGTTGCCTACGGCAGCAAACCGGCCTAATAATCAACGACTCAATACTTCAAAACCCCATTTCTCCAATACTCCATCACTCCATGACTCCTCTTAAGACTGAAATCGTTGTTGTTGGCGCAGGGCCCGGCGGCTATGCGGCCGCATTTTATGCGGCGGACCTCGGAAAGAAGGTCATCCTGGTCGAACGCGAAACGCGCCTGGGCGGTGTGTGTCTGAACCGCGGATGCATTCCCTCCAAGGCGCTGCTTTACGCCACCCACCAGATTGTTAATGCGCGCGATTCGGCGCATCGCGGCATCACCTTCGCCGAACCCAGGGTCGAACTGGAAAAATTGCGCGCCTGGAAGGAATCCATTCTGGCGAAATTAAGCGGCGGCGTCGCAACGTTGGCCAGGATGCGCGGTGTGCAAGTAATGCAAGGCCGGGGCTATTTTGAAGCCTCGAACAAATTGCGCGTCGAAACGGACAAGGGCCAGCAGTTCGTCGAATATGACAAGGCGATCCTCGCCGTCGGTTCTCTCGCGGCAATGCCGAAGGCATTTGACCTCGGCAACCCGCGCGTCATGACGTCCACCGAAGCCCTCGAATTGGCCGATGTTCCCGAAAACATGCTGATCATCGGAGGCGGTTATATCGGTATGGAGTTGGGATTTGTTTATGCCGCGTTGGGCGCCAAAGTCGTCGTTGTCGAGGCCCTTGAAAACGTCCTTACCGGCGCGGACCAGGATTTGGCGCGACCCGTGGTTGCGAACGCAAAAAAAATGTTCAAAGAAATCCGCCTCAAAGCCAAGGTCACGAAAATGGCCACGGCAGGAAAACAGATCAAAGTCGCCATGGAGTTTAATGGGCAGAAATTGGAGGAACTGTACGACAGCGTCCTGGTCGCGGTCGGCCGCGTGCCCAACAGCACCGACCTTGGCCTGGAGAACACAAAAATTCAGTTGGACGAGCGCGGCTTCGTCAAGGTCAATTCCCAGCAGCAAACCGACGACCCAAGCATTTACGCGATTGGCGACATTGCCGGCGGCATATTGCTTGCCCACAAGGCCCATAAGGAGGCGCG
>JASHVW010000096.1 GCA_030044395.1 Verrucomicrobiia bacterium | reverse complement strand
CGTGGCTTTAAGCCGGAGCAAATTGCCGGCGTTGGGGTGGACACGACAGGCAGCACGCCGTTGCCGGTGGATGGCGGTGGCCAGCCGCTGGCATTCCACAAAAGATTCGCCAATAACCCGGCGGCAATGGCGTGGCTGTGGAAGGACCATACGGGTGTGGCCGAGGCCGCTGAAATCACGGCCGTGGCGAAGAAGATGCGTCCGGCGTACCTGGCCAAGTGCGGCGGCACTTATTCAAGCGAATGGTTTTGGAGCAAAATCCTTCACTGTTTGCGAACGGCCCCGGATGTTTTTGCCGCCGCGAACTCATGGATGGAACTGGCGGATTACGTTCCCGCGGCGCTTACCGGCACGGAAGCTCCGGACAAATTCGTAGCCGGGGTTTGCGCGGCCGGCCATAAGGCAATGTGGAATGCAAACTGGGGTGGTTATCCGGACGAAGAATTCTTGTCGGCGCTTCACCCGAAACTTGCGCGGCTTCGCGAGCGCTTGACGCCGCGAATCCATGCGGTGGATCGGGCCGTGGGCGGACTGACGGCGGAGTGGGCAAGGAAAACCGGTTTAACGGATGGCACTCCGGTGGCGGTGGGCGCCTTCGACGCGCATTTGGGAGCGATTGGGTGCGGCGTGGCGCCGGGAACGCTCGTAAAAATCATCGGCACCAGCACCTGCGACATTGCCATTTCGCCAAATGATAAGGAACTGGCGGACGTGCCGGGGTTGTGCGGAATTGTGGACGGCAGCGTCCTGCCGGGTTATTTCGGATTGGAAGCCGGGCAATCGGCTGTCGGTGACATTTTCAACTGGTGGGTGGATTATATCCAGCCTCACGGCAGCAAACTTTCGCACAAATTGCTCGATGCGGAAGCGATGAGGCTGCAGGCGGGCGAATCCGGTTTGTTGGCGCTGGATTGGAACAACGGCAACCGGACCATTCTGGTTGACCAGAGGCTCACCGGTTTACTGGTGGGACAAACGCTTTACACATCGCCGGTGGAAATTTATCGGGCGTTGATTGAAGCAACAGCCTACGGGGCGCTGACGATCATCAATCGTTTCGAGGAATACGGCGTGAAAATTTCCCAGGTGGTCAATTGCGGCGGCATCGCGGAAAAGAGCGCGATTACAATGCAGATCTATGCTGACGTGACGGGGCGTCCGATGATGGTGTCGCGTTCGGCGCAGACGTGCGCGTTGGGCGCGGCGATTGCGGGCGCCGTGGCGTGCGGCGCGCACAAAGATTTTGCCTGCGCACAAAAGGCGATGACCGGATTGAAACGAAAGATATACCGGCCCAATCCAAAGGCGCATGAGGTTTATCGGCGGCTATATCCGCTTTACAAGGAACTGCACGATGCATTTGGCACGGAAGATTGGAATGGAAACCTTTACGGCGTTATGAAAACATTGATCGAAATCCGGCAACGCATGAGAAGAAGCTGAAATGCTTGAGCAACTGAAACAGGATGTATGCAAGGCCAATCTGAATTTGGTGGCGGAAGGCCTTGTGATTCAGAGCTGGGGCAATGCCAGCGGGGTTGACCGCGAGCGAGGCCTGATGGTCATCAAGCCGTCCGGCGTGTCTTACGACGGCATGAAACCGGAGCACATGGTCGTGGTGTCGCTTGCCGACGGAAAAGTGGTGGACAGCCATCTCAAGCCGAGTTCCGATACCCCCACACACCTGGTGCTTTACCGCACGTTCAGGGAAATCGGCGGGGTGGTTCATACGCATAGCCTCTACGCAACGGCCTGGGCGCAGGCGCAAAGGAAAATTCCATCCTTTGGCACCACCCAGGCGGACTACTGGCATGGCGAAGTGCCCTGCACGCGACTACTGACTCCAGACGAAATTAAAAACGATTACGAGGCGAACACGGGCAGGGTAATCGTCGAAACCTTCCGGAAAAAGAATCCACTGCAGCATCCCGCGGTCCTTGTCGCCAGACACGGGCCTTTCACATGGGGGAAGGACGTCCAAGACGCCGTTCACAACGCGAGTGTGCTGGAATTCGTCGCCCGCCTGGCCACGGAGACCTTGCGCATCGCCCCGAAAACCAAGCCGATTCCATCAGTTTTGCTGGATAAACATTTCCTTCGCAAACACGGACCAAAGGCCTATTATGGCCAGAACCAAGCACCTACACTATGACAAAACCCATGCACCTCATACTACAGGCGTCGGCAGGACTCGCGATGATATGCCTTGCCGGCTGCGCCTCAACCCAATCCGGAAACCCGAACGGGAGCATCAGCAAAGCGCCCTTTGGCGCCTTGCCCGACGGCACGCCGGTGGAGATCTACACCTTGCGCAACAGCCACGGAATGGAAGCAACCATCATGACCTACGGTGGCATTGTCACGTCCCTGAAAGTTCCGGATAAGGATGGAAATCCCGGCGACGTGGTCCTGGGTTTCGACAGCCTGGACGGGTACGACAACACCAATTACCTGGCCAGTTGCCCGTATTTCGGCGCCCTCATTGGGCGGTACGGCAACCGCATCGGCGGCGGCCAATTCACGCTCGAAGGTCAAACCTATCCATTGCCGAAGAACGATCACGGCAATACGCTGCATGGCGGGATCAAAGGATTCGACAAAGTCGTCTGGAAGGCTGTAAAGGCCGACGTTGGACCAGATGGTCCGCGGTTGGTGCTGAATTACTTAAGTCCGGATGGTGACCAGGGGTTTCCCGGCAATCTGAATGTCACCGCGACTTATACGGTGACCGAGGACAACGGATTGAAACTGCAATATCGAGCGACGACCGACAAGCCGACGGTGGTGAATCTGACACAGCATTCTTATTTCAATCTGGCGGGACAGGGCAACGGGAACATTCTCGGCGAGATTCTTTATATCAATGCCAACCAGATAACGCCCGTGGACAGCAAATTGATCCCCACCGGAGCGTTTGAGGACGTTGGGGGCACACCGTTTGATTTTCGCACGCCAACGCCCATCGGAGCGCGGATCAACGATCCCGATCCCGTGCTGCAATATGGCCCCGGGTACGACTTCAACTGGGTCATCAACAAACCACCGGGCGAGTTTGGGCTGATGGCGCGGGTGGAGGATCCGAGCAGCGGCCGCGTGATGGAAGTTTGGAGCGACCAGCCGGGCTTGCAGTTTTACTCCGGTAACTTCCTCAACGGCACCATCGTCGGTAAAGACGGCAAAGTGTATGAGCACCGCGGGGCGTTCGCCATGGAGCCGCAGCACTATCCGGATTCGCCGAACAAACCGAATTTTCCCTCGACGGAACTCAAGCCAGGAGACATTTATCACAATACGATCGAGTATAAATTCAGCGTGAAATAACAAACCCGAGAATACCTCAAAACTATGGACACCCTATTACTCGCAGACGCCATCCCGGGCAAGGCCACACTCGTCTCCCTGAGTCCGGTGGACATGGCGGTGATCGCCATCTACTTCGCGCTGGTACTGGGCATTGGATGGTATCTCAAAAAATTCACCAAGACCGGCGAAGGCTTCTTCATGGCCGGACGGGAAATGACCGCCTGGATCGCGGGCTTGAGTTTCCTAGCCGCCAATTTGGGTTCGTTGGAGCTGATGGGCTGGGCTGCTGCCGCCTACCAATATGGCATTTTGGCCACGCATTGGTATTGGATAGGCGCAATCCCGGCGATGCTCTTTCTTGGGCTTGTGATGATGCCATTTTACTACATCTGCAAGACGCATTCGGTGCCGGGTTACTTGCAGTTGCGGTATAACAACGCTACCCGCTTGCTCTCCGGCATCTGTTTTGCCTTCATGACGGTACTGACGAGTGGCATCAACATGTATGCCATGGCGCTGGTAATGAAAGTTGTTCTCGGTTGGAACATTGACTTCAGCATCTGGGTCTCCTCTCTCACCGTGGCCGCTTACGTCATCCTGGGCGGCCTGCTCTCGGCCATCTTCAACGAGGTGTTGCAATTCATGCTGATCTGGCTCGGCGCCTTGCTCATCCCGATCCTCGGACTCATTCAGGCCGGGGGCTGGAATGGCATGATCGCCAAGATTCACCAGAATTTTCCCGGCCAGGACTACACCCATTTGTGGGCTGGATTGGGCCATTTCAATACCAATCCGAT
>JASHVW010000095.1 GCA_030044395.1 Verrucomicrobiia bacterium | reverse complement strand
GCCCCGGCAGCCAGCGCCTTGAAGATGTGCTCCGTGTTTTGATAGACGGTTAGCATGATGATTTGGGTGTCGGGCAGCAGCGGCTTGAGGTGCTGCACGCATTCCACCCCGTTGATGCCGGTCAAATTGATGTCCATCAGGATGACGTCTGGCTTCACCTTGGGAATCTCCGCCAGGGCATCCTCGCCACTGGCGTGCCGGCTCACGCACCGGTATCCCCCCGAACTGTCAATCAGCCGCGCCATGCTTTCCCGCACCTGCGTGTCGTCTTCAACGATGGAAACTGTTATGCACATTGTCCTATTTTATTCGCTGTATTCATCCGCGCCAATCGCCATAACTGGCGATAGCTTGCCGTTGAACGCAACCGACATTTCTATTCGCGTTCCCTTCCCGGGCGAACTTTGCATCCGGCATTCCCCGCCAACGGTCTGCAGACGCTCACGCAGATTCGAAAGCCCCAGCCCGGAACTGAGCCGGTCCACGGAAGCCGCGGCTTTGCCGTTGCCTTCAAACCCGTGGCCGTTGTCTTCCACCACCAGGTGAAAACCCGCGGAATCCAAATTCAGTTGCAACTTCACTTCCGTGGCTTGCGCGTGCTTGACGACATTGTTCAAAACTTCCTTCAACCCCAGGAAGAGATTGTACCGCAACTCCGCGTCAACCGACATGGCCGGCAGCGCCGCCGGAAAATCCATCCGGCAACGAATGCCCGCCGCGCGCAGAAAATCTTCCGCATACGCCGAAATGTAATCCATCAGGCTGGCCAGCGTGTCGCGCTGGGGATCCACCGCCCAGACGATTTCATCCATCGCCCGCGTCAAATCTCTGGCCGCCTCGGATATTCGCTCCAATTGCGCGCCGGCGTGGTCGGGTTCGCGCCGCCCAAGTTCGCTCAAAAGTGTGATTTGCGTCAGACCCGCGCCAATGTCATCGTGGATGTCCTTGGCAATGCGCGCCCGGTCCTGCTCCACCGCGTGCTGTTGCGCCAGACGCGACAGCGCCTGCCGGTATTTCCGCGTGGCGACCGTGCGCACCGTTATGATCACGCTTCCTAAAACCAGGAGCACCATCGCCGTCAGAAACCACCGCGTCTCGTAAAAATACGGCAGTACCGTAAAGTCCACCGACGCCCCGGTGTTGTTCCAGACCCCGTCGCTATTGCAGGCAATGACGTGAAAGCGATAATGATTGGGTGGCAGATGCACGTAATTTGCCATGTGGCGCGCGCCCGATTCCACCCAGGTTTTGTCCAGTCCATCAATCCGGTAACGGAAACGGGACTGCTCGGGCGAGTCGAAATTCAAGGCCGTGAACTGGAATTCATATTGCTCGTGGCCCGGCGGCACCACCACTTTCCCATTGACCAGCGAAACCGCCTGGCCGTCCACCGAGAGATTTTCGATGACCACCGGAGGCGGCAATGAATTGCCGCTCATCTCATCCGGGTTCACGGAAATGACGCCTTTCGTCGTAGTAAACCAGAGTTGCCCGTCGCGCGTGCTCCAACAAGCCGGTTGATAGCCGTCCGAGCACTTCAACTCCGGCAGGCCATTCAGATACCGCACCACGTCCACCGTGTCGGCCTCGCCGTCGGCACAGGCCTCCAGCGCCGACTTCTCCACGCAGCAAATCCCTTGATGCGTCCCGAACCAAAACCGGCCCTGTTGGTCTTCCAAAATTTGGGTGATGACCTCCATGGGCAACCCCTGCTTGGCGCCGAGCCGGATGAATTTTCCGTCTTTGAACCGCAAGAGACCCCCGCGGAATGTTCCGGCCCAAACCACGCCGTTTGAATCCACGAGCAACGACCAGATCGGGCGCGGCCCCAGATCGTCGTTCGGGCGGAATGCCTGAACGTTGGTCAGTCCGCAACGATAGAGCGTGCCATCATCCGATCCCGCCCAGATCGTCCCATCCGGACCCCCCGCCAATGTGCGCACGGCGGACGCCGTAACGCCATTGCTTCCGCTGAAGACCCGCCGCCCGGTGGCTGAATACCATCCCACGTTGATTTTCGTGCCGGCCCACAGCCGTCCGGTCCGGTCCACCAGCAATGATTTCACTCCATGCACGTTCAACGGAGAGCGTTGCGCCTGCCCGTCACGAAATTCAAACAAATCCTCCCCGTCGCCGGCGCTCATCCACAAACTCCCGTCCGATTGCGGAAAAATCGAGAAGACGAAATTCGCCGACATCGAGCTGCCTACCGGGTAGTCGGCCAATTTTCCATCGCGAAAACTGCACAGTCCACCGCCAGTTGTCCCTATCCAAAGCGTGCCAGTGCCATCCTGGCAAACCGATAATGCCGACCGCGCCGGCAATCCTTCCGCGGCGCCAATCACTTTAAAGTCGCGCTTGGTCAGCCGCGCCAGACCGCCCCGGTCAATTCCCAGCCACACGCCGCCGTCCCGGTCTTGAAACCAGGCCCCCACACGATTGCCCGGCAGCCCGTCCTCCACGGTGAACCGTTGAAACCGCCCTTCCGGCGAAATATAAAACACCCCGTTGCCGTATTGGTTGAACCAGATGCCTCCCGCGCTGTCTTCGTGCGTTCCCATGGCGCGGCCTGACGCCGACCCCAGCAATCCTTGCCATTGGGTTGCTTCATCGGTCCAACGCCGGCCAATCTCCTCACGCAAACGATCATTGTCCAGAATCCAAAAAGCGCCCGAGGACGCCCGAAAGATCATCGTCGGATCCAGTTCTTCCCCAGACGCCATGTTCGTCGGCGTGAAATCCACAAAATGGCTGCCTTCCCACTCCGCTATCTCATTCTCCGCCCCAGCCCAAACATTCTCGGCGCCGTCAGAGGACAGGGTAAGAACCCGTTTGTCGCCCAATCCGCCATCGTCCTGTAATTCCTCGAACTTCCCGTTCATGACCCGCAGGATGCGCCCTTCCCGTGAGATAAACCACAGGTTCCCGTGGCGGTCCACACATTGAAAAATTGGCCGTGAATTCGTCGCCGGAGGCATCAACACCTTCCAGCCCGCATTCGTGTCCACAAGGGAACGCGTCAAAACTTCCCCGTATTGTGTGACGAACGTCACTTGTTTTGGGGTGGACGCAACCATGGTGGTGTGAAAGTCAAATTCGGTTTGGTCTGGCCATTCCAGGCGGAAAACACCATTCCGATAAGACGTCAGCCCGCCGCGATACGTATTGATCCAAAGTGTGCCGCGTGCGTCGAGATAAAGGCCTTGAATCCGGCTATGGCTCAGCGCGGGGGTATTGAGAGAATCAAAGCTGACAGAATGAATCCCGTCAAAGCGGATTAAACCCTCATACGTGCCCACCCAAAGATATCCATCCGGAGTTTGCTCAACGGCGGTCACCGTGCTCCCGGCGAGATTGTCATCGGAATCCCAGGTTTTGATCAGGTAATCGTCCGAAACCAGCCGCGTGTCACCCAGGCTCCGCGTCGCTTGTCCCAACGTCGCCCAGTAAAAAATCAAGCCATACACGGCCAATAGCCTGATTCGATTTCGCGCCAACAATGGCATAAGGATATTATCTGTGAACCTTGCTCCCCGTGCAAGCGGCTATTGGAAAATGGGCGCCAGCGCGCTGAAAGCGCCGCACCACCTTAGCCGAGGGCAACGCCCTCGGTCCCGGACGCCGCGTGTTTTTTGCCCTGTATGGGCAACCCAGATTATGCCATGCTCCAACCCGAATGCCACAATCGTTGCATGTTTTAAGCGCCCACATCATCTTCTCCACCAAAGAACGTCGGCCATGGTTGACCCCCAATCTCCGCGAGCGAGTTTGGGCGTATCAATCGCGCATCCTTCAAAATCTCGAATGCCATGCCATAACCATCGGCGGCACCTCTGACCACGTGCATCTTTTGTGCAATTTCACCAAGAAATTTTCCTCGGTGAGGGTGCTCGAAATTCTCAAAAAAGATTCATCCAAATTTGTAAAAGAATTGGATCCCACTCTCCGGAATTTTCATTGGCAGGATGGTTATGGCCTGTTTAGCATCAGCCCGTCTCATTTCGACGCGGTGAAGAAATATATTCTCAATCAGGAAGAGCATCACAAAAAGGAAACATTTCAAGAAGAACTGCTGCGAATCCTCAACAAAAACCACGCTCCTTACGACAAGCGGTATCTGTGGGATTAATCGGATGATTTGGGATGCCCTTTGCAGGGCGCGTCCGTGTGGGCACCTTGGTCCGAGGGCGCTACCCTCGGCCAAACTGGTGCAGGCCGTTGGCCTGGTTGGTTGGCAATCGCTCTACTGCCACAGCACGCTACGCCGGCGGTTCCCATTGACGGGTCAGATGCACCGTGACGGCTTCCGTCCGCGAGCGCACCTGCAACTTTTCATAAATGTGCCGGATATGCGTATGCACCGTCGCGTAACTGATTTTCAGTTCGTCGGAAATTTCCCGGTAAAGATAACCCCTGGCGAGAAAATCCAGCACTTGCTGCTCCCGCGCCGACAACTTTTCATATTCATGCGCCGGGTCGGGAACTTGTTGAAAGGACGCAAC
>JASHVW010000094.1 GCA_030044395.1 Verrucomicrobiia bacterium | reverse complement strand
AAAATTTTGCTGCCTTTGTCCGTCCAAACGCCGGCGCTCAAACCGTATGGGATATTGTTCGCCCGCTCGAACGCCTCTTCCGGCGTGCGGAACGTCATCACGCTCAGCACCGGCCCGAAAATTTCCTCGCGGGCCACGCGATGAGCATGGGTGACGCCGGTCAAAAACGCCGGCGGGAACCAGTAACCCTTCGCTGGAAGCGCGCATTTGGACTGGGTGAGTGCTGCACCCTCCTCCACGCCGCTCTGCACCAGTTCGCGAATCTTTTGCAATTGCGGCCGCGAATTGATGGCGCCAATGTCGGTGTTTTTGTCGAGAGGGTTGCCGACCCGCAACGTTTGGATGCGGTCGCGAAGTTTTTTGATGACGGTGGGATATACTCCTTCCTGGACGAAGAGGCGCGAGCCGGCGCAGCAGACGTGGCCCTGGTTGAAATAAATTCCCAGGATGATGCCTTCGACGGCCTGGTCAATCGGCGCGTCCTCAAAGAGGATGTTCGCGGCCTTGCCGCCCAGTTCGAGGGTGAGTTTTTTCCCAGTGCCGGCGACGGCCACGGCGATGCGTTTGCCGACCTCCGTGCTGCCCGTGAATGCCAGCTTGTCTATGCCCGGATGATTGACGATCGCCGCGCCGGTTTCACCCGCGCCGGTGACGATGTTGACGACGCCCGCGGGCAGTTCTGCTTCCTGGAGAATCTGAGCGAGCCGCATGGCCGTGAGCGACGTGGTTTCCGCGGGCTTGAGCACGACTGTGTTTCCGCAGGCGAGGGCGGGCGCAATTTTCCACGCGGCCATGAGGAGCGGAAAATTCCACGGAATGATTTGCCCCGCCACGCCGAGCGGCCGCGGATTTTTTCCCGGAAAGGCGTATTTCAATTTGTCCGCCCAGCCGGCGTGATAAAAAAAGTGCGCGGCCACCAGGGGCAAATCCACGTCGCGGCTCTCCTTGATTGGCTTGCCGCCGTCCATCGTCTCGAGCACCGCCAGTTCGCGCGACTTTTCCTGAATAATGCGGGCGATGCGATACAGATATTTGCCGCGCTCCCGCCCGGAAATTCTACTCCAGACTTCGTCGTAAGCACGCCGGGCTGCTTTTACCGCCTGGTCAACGTCCGGCGCATCGGCCAATGCGATTTCGGTCAGTTTCTCTTCCGTGGCGGGGTTGATGGAAGAGAAATATTTTGCCGAACGAGGTTTGATGAATTTTCCGCCGATGAATAATTCGTGCCTGGGCGCGATGACGTAGTTTTTGGAATCCTCGGGAGCGGGCGCATAATCCCATTTATTGCCGAAATTCAACCGCCGCTCGCCCGGCGGCACTGCGGGTGGTGAGGTGACCCGCAGCGAAGCGGATTCCATGGAAAGTTTTATGGGCCTGGGTTTGGTTGTCATTAAATGAATCAATTCCAGCCGGCAGTGCACAGTTTGCCAATTGTGCGGCGGGATTCAAGCCGGGCGTGCGCAAAAATAAAGCGAAGGTGGACAATGAAGAACGTGGGAAACTTCACTCTTTTCAGTTTCACATTATGGCTTACCTTTGTCCGGCATGACTTTAACGGAACAAATGGCGCAGCTCGCCCGGCAGGCCAAGGCGGCGTCACGCGAACTCGCGAAACTTTCCACCCGCGAAAAGAATGATTGTTTGCTCGCGATGGCCGAAACGTTTGAAAAGAATTCAAGTGCCGTCAACAAGGCAAATGCGCTGGACATGGACGCGGCGGCCAAAAACGGCCTGTCCTCGGCGATGTTGGACCGGCTCAAACTTGATGACAAAAGAATTTCCGGCATGGCCAGGGGCCTGCGCGAAGTGGCCGCTCTGCCCGATCCGGTGGGAAGAATTCTCGACGAACGGATCCGTCCGAACGGCCTGAAATTGCAAAAGATTTCCACGCCGATCGGAGTGGTGGCGATTATCTACGAATCGCGTCCCAACGTGACAGCGGATGCCGCCAGCCTTTGTTTCAAATCCGGCAACGCGACGATTTTACGCGGCGGCAGGGAAGCGATCTACTCCAACCGCGCTATCGCGCAACTGATGATTGACGCGGGGAAAAAGGCGTCGGCTCGGTTTCCCGAATTCGGCATCCAGGTGGTCCCCGTGACGGGACGCGAGGCCATACCGGCGCTGCTTTCGCTCACGCAATACATTGATTTGTGCATGCCCCGCGGGGGCGAGGGATTGATTCGCGCCGTCGCCGAATGCAGCAAGGTGCCGGTGATCAAACATTACAAGGGCGTCTGCCATGTCTTCGTGGATGCCGATGCCGATCTCATCATGGCCCAGGAGATTGCCCTGAACGCCAAGACTCAGCGCCCCGCAGTTTGCAACGCCATGGAAACGTTGCTGGTGGACCGCCGCATCGCCGAAAAATTTCTGCCCGCGGTCGCGGAAAAGTTGCTGGCGAAACATGTCGAGCTTCGGGCGGACGACGTGAGCCGCCGGATTTTGGATGCAAAAGTTCAAAACGCAAAATTGCGCGCTGTTACCGAACAGGATTTTTTCACGGAATACAACGATTATATTTTGAATGTGCGCGTCGTGGAGGACTTGAAGCAGGCGATTGACCACATCAATTATTACGGCTCGGCGCATTCCGACAGCATCGTGACCAAAAATGAACTGCATGCGAAACAATTCCTCGACGAGGTGGATTCGGCGGCGGTGTACTGGAACGCCTCGACGCGGTTCACCGATGGCGGCGAGTTTGGCATGGGTGCGGAAATCGGCATCAGCACAGACAAAATCGGCGCGCGCGGCCCGATGGGCCTGGAGGAACTGACGAGCTACAAATGGATTGGCACCGGCACCGGACAAATCCGAACCTGAAATCGTCGTGAGCGCAGAGCACTTCTCTCCCGCCGGGCGCGCCAAATGGATTCGCGCCCAAATGCCGTCAAGTGGCCTTTTTTTGGGCCTGAACTGGCGCATTTCGCCGGGGCCATTTCCGCTGGGGACGAAACTGGCCGAAGAGATTGAATCGTTGGGCCGCGTGCTGTTCCAATTTTATCGCGCGGTCAATTTGCTTTACCGCAAAAGCCTGGAAGGGAAGCAGCCCGAATGGGTTTCGCGCTGGCTCGATTTGGGAAAGCCTCGCGAATTGATTGAACTCCAGAGCTCGCCCGCTTTCAAAAATGAGGTGCCCCGGGTGATCCGCCCGGATATTTTGCTCACGGAAGGCGGTTTCCGCATTACTGAACTGGATTCGGTCCCCGGCGGCATCGGGCTGACGGCGTGGTTGAACGAGACTTACTCCAATGCTCAAGTGCAAATTCCCGGCGCTCAAATAATCGGTGGCGGCGACGGCATGGTCCGCAGATTTGAGTCCATTTTTAACGGCGCGAAAAATATTCACATCGTCATATCCGAAGAAGCGGCGACCTATCGGCCGGAAATGGAATGGCTGGCAGGGCAGATGAGGAGCGCGAAGGTGGCGGTCCAGGGGCCGAAGTTCAAGGAGATTGCGGAGGGCGACGCGGTTTATCGTTTTTTTGAACTGTTTGATTTGGCAAATGTGCCCGGCTCGAAATTCATTTTCGAGGCGTCGTCGTCGAGGAAGATTTTTCTCACGCCGCCGCCCAAGCCGCTCTTTGAGGAAAAGATGTTGTTCGCGCTGTTCTGGAACCGGAATCTGCAAAATTTCTGGCGGCAGGAATTGGGCGAAGGTTTTTTCGCGCGATTGAAGAAAATCATTCCCTACACGTGGCTGGTGGACCCGACGCCGCTGCCGCCGCACGGGGCGATACCGGAATTGAATTTGACCGATTGGCATCAGCTCAAAAGTTTGTCCCAGCGTGAGCGTGAGTTGGTGTTGAAGATTTCCGGTTTTTCTGAAAAAGCCTGGGGTGCGCGCGGGGTTTTTTTTGGCAGCGATTTATCGCACGAAGACTGGGCCAACGCCGTGGACAACGCCATTTCCGGTTTTGAAAAATCGCCGTTTGTTCTCCAACGATTTGAAAGGCCAAAATTGGTGGAGGCCGGTTGGTTTGATTTTGAGAAGAACGAATTGCGTTTGATGAAGGGGCGCGTGCGGTTGTGCCCGTATTATTTTGTAAGCGGCCAGGGCGACGCGGCGCGTCCGCAGCTCGGCGGCGTATTGGCGACGATTGTTCCCGCGGACAAAAAAATTGTTCATGGTATGAGCGAGGCGATTCTGGCGCCATGCGCGGTTTGAGAGAGTGCAAAAAGGCATTTAATAACCATTGGTTGGAGAATCCTCGCTTCGTTTTCCTTCGATTCCAATAGCAATACAAAGGGGGACACGGCTGTCCTAAAACATTACACCGGCACAATGGCAATAACCTTGACCGTACCATTATTTGTTCGAAAAACGTGACGAGAAAAGGGAGTAAATCGTATTGATTTTGACTTTGGCATCGCGGCTGCTAGAGTCCACATGTCGCGGTCGCATTAGGCAATCAGTGAACGGTAATTCGTAATTATTGTAACCCGCCTGATGCATCGTTCACGCCGCGAAAGAAATAGACATCAAGAAAATGAAAACAACGAAGACAGCTCGTAAGGCGGGTTTCACGCTGGTGGAGATCATGATTGTCGTGGCCATCATCGGCCTCTT
>JASHVW010000011.1 GCA_030044395.1 Verrucomicrobiia bacterium | reverse complement strand
GGCCTTTGACACGGGCGCGCCGTATTTGCGTTCGCCTGACGATACCGGTTTGCAATTGCTGCCGCCGCCGCAATGCGATTTGGACCAGGTGGACGCCGCGCTCAACCAACTCGCGCAAGCGGCGCCGATCCTCAAACGAAATATCCTCGAGGCCTGCGTTCACGTCGTCGGCGCGGACGGAGTGATACTGGAGACCGAAGCGGAACTCCTGCGGGCGATCGCCGACACCCTCGACTGCCCCATGCCGCCGTTGGTTCAACCAAATTAGCCATCTATGAATGCGCAAATTCTGTGACCATGCGCTTGTGCAGTCGTTGGCTTCAGCATCATGATTCTTGGAATTATTATCTTGGGGACGATCGTGGCGATTGTTGGAATTGTTTGGCTTCTTGCCAAATTCGAATGACAACTAATAAGTTCCACCTCTGTCACGCCTTCCCCAATGTTTTGGCGCAATAGCCGTTCAAACTCTCGCCTGCAGCCAAGGCTTTGGCCGCCAGACGACGGTGCAACGCCGGTTCAACCCGTAACACAAATTTGCCGCTGAATTTCTTGGCGGACAATAGTTCGGGCAACTCCTGGCCATCGGCGTGAATCAGTTCAATCATTTCTTCAACGGCCTGGCAAAGTTCGGCGTAAACTTTGGCCTCGTCCTGGCCGTGGACGCCGCCGCCCATGATTTCAGGGCAACGCCCGATAAAGCATTGGTCCTCGTCGCTCCACTCCACCATTTTCGTGTAGCGCGCGGCCTGTGCTTTGATTTCCTTGCGTGTCATGGCTTCCTCTCTTTCACTAGTTGCAGTGCGCGGCGTACGTCGCGCTCCTGATAATGCTTGGCTTCATCGCCCGCGCCGCCGCTCAGGGTCACTCGTTGTCCCAGCGGATGCGTGAAATTGCGATGACTGCCTTTGCCGCCCCGGTTCACAAAACCGGCATTTTCCAAATCGGCAATCAATTGGCGCAATTTACGCGGCACTCCAGTATCAAATTAGTATCACACGGATTTGCCGTTGTCAACTGATGAAAAACCCTCTTTCCTCAATTGCATCCTTATTGTTCTTTTGCGGCTGATTCATTTTTTCGCATTCAGTTGCATCCATTCGCCGTCACACTCACGCCTCCCGCACCGTCGCGCGCAATTGCGTCTTGAATGCCTCCAAAACTTTGGCATGTGCGGCGTTAACCTCGGCATCCGTCAATGTCTTTTCCGGCGAACGATAGATGAACGCGTAGGCCAGGCTCTTTTGGCCTTCGGGAATATTCTTGCCGCGAAAGATGTCGAATAATTCCACATTTTCCAGGTGCGCCGGTTTGGCCTGTTTCACGACTTGTAAAACCGTTGCGTGGCTCGTCGCTTCGGGCACCAGCATCGCCACGTCGCGGCGGATGGCCGGAAATTGCGGCAATGCTTTGAGGGATTTCGCCGGATTTCGCCGCGCCAGCAATTGGTCCAGGTTCAATTCCGCCAAAAAGACCGCATCGCGAAGGTCATATTTCTTTGCCAGGGGCGGCATTAGCTGCCCCATTTCGCCGAGCGGCAACCTTCCGCCCAGCGCAATCGCCGCGGATTCGAGGAACAGGGGCGAAGGTTCATCACGCCGGGCAAACGTCACGCCGCGAACACCAAAATGTTCCAGAAATTCCTCCAGCAAACCTTTCATGTCGAAGACATCCAACTTGGCGTCACGCCCGTCGCCGCTCCAAAACGGCAGCGCGCGCTGCCCGGTCAACGCCATGGCCACCCGGCGTTCTTCCTTGAACGCCCCGTTCGCCGCGCCGAAAACGCGGCCAATTTCAAAAAGCGCGACGTTATAATTCTTCCGGCTGACGTTGTGCCGGAGGGAATGAATCAGGCCCGGCAGCAGGCTTGGCCGCAAAACGTTCATGTCCGAACTTAACGGATTTGCCAGCGAAACCAGCCCCTCCCTTTGTCCGCGACATTCCGTGTCCGACACCAGCGTCTGGCCTTGCGCTTCGTTTAGCCCCAGACCGGCCAGAAGGGTCCGCGCTTCGGTGATTTGATCATACACGGCGTCAAATTCGTTGGCGCCGATGGCGTTGCGCGGGGGCGTGGCGGGGACTTTTTCAACTCCATAGAGCCGCTCGATTTCTTCAATCAAATCCACCTGCCGTTTCAGGTCCACGCGCCAGGTGGGAATTGTGAACGTGCAAAGGCCGGGGCTTTGTTCGGTCAATCTCAGCCCAAGGGCCGTGAGCATTGAAATTTGTTCGGCGTGCGGAATGCCGATGCCGAGCAACTCCTTGGTTTTTGCGAAATGCAGAACAATCTGCCTGGGTTCAACCGGCTTGGGATGAACATCCACGACGCCGTCGGCCAGTTCACCGCCGGCCGTTTCCAGAATCAATTGTGCCGCGCGTTGGCTGGCCCAATCGCAAATGACGATGTCCGCCCCGCGCTCGAAACGATAGCTGGATTCGCTCCGCAGACCGAGCGCCTTGCTGGTGCGGCGAATGTTGGTGGGCGAAAAATACGCGCTCTCAATGAGAATATCACGCGTGGAATCGTTGATTTCCGTGTTCTGGCCGCCCATCACTCCAGCCAGGGCGATGCCTTTCTTTTCATCGGCAATCAAAAGCATTTCGCCGGTGAGCGAGCGTTCGATGTTGTCGAGCGTTTTGAATTTTTCGTTGCCGGCCGCGCGCCGAACGACAATTGTCGGCTTGCCCCCCTCGCCGCCGGCGATGAGCCGGTAATCAAAGGCGTGCAGCGGTTGGCCAATTTCGAGCATGACGTAATTCGTCACGTCCACGACGTTGTTGATGCTGCGGACATCAACTTTTTCAAGGGCGGAGCGCAGCCAGTCCGGGCTGGGGCCGATCTTCACGCCCTTGACCACTCGCACGGTGTAGCGCGGACAAAGCTCCGGGTCTTCGACCTTCACCGAAACCAGGCTGTCGGTTTTGGTCGCAGAGGTTTTGATTTTGACTTCCGGGATTTTCAACTCGCTGCCCGTGACCGCCGCGATCTCCCGCGCGATGCCGATGACACTGTTCAAATCGGGACGATTGGGCGTCACTTCCAAATCATAAACCACGTCGCTCCCGCCACCGCGGCCCAGGTATTCGACAAACGGTTTTCCGACCGGGGCATCGGCAGGCAGAATGAGCAGGCCGTCCACTTGGTCCGGCAGGCCAAGCTCCTGCGGCGAACACATCATTCCCTGGCTGGTAATGCCGAAGACTTTGCGTTCCTTGATGACGAACGGCTCTTTCTCGCCGGGCTTCAGCGGGAGCGCAAAATTGGGCAGGATGAGCGGGACTTTGTCGCCGGGCTTATGGTTTTGCGCGCCGCAGATGATGGTGCGTTCGCCATGGCCGTCGCTGACCCGGCACACGGAAAGTTTGTCCGAGCCGGGCACGGGATCGCGAGAGAGAATTTGGGCGACGACAATGCCCGCAAACTCCCCGCCGATTTTTTGGACGCCCTCGACTTCGAGGCCGAGCATCGTCAGGCGCCCGGTCAATTCCTCCGGCGACCAGTCGAAATCAACGTATTTTCTGAGCCAATTCAGCGTGACTTTCATCGGGGCATGAATTTACTGGAAAGGGAATCGGGCACCAATGAAAGAATTGGCGGCGCGCGCGGGAATCGAACCCTTTTTTTGCCTGATGGTAATTCCCGGCTTGTGTCTTCCGGCGAAGCGTTTTACATAAAGACTACTCGCAACCAAAAAATAACCATGATGACACGCCGACATGCTTTAAAAACCGCCGCGCTCGCGGGCGCGGGACTGGCGCTTCTGCCGAAGAGCCTGGCGCAAACAAGCCCCGATTCAGCCCATCTCAGCAAGGCGGAGCTGGCCCGGCGAATCCTCGACGATAAAACACTGGCGCAGGTTCATCGCATGGCGCTGGAACTTTTGGGGAAAAGTCTTAATGCCGGCAGCGGCTATCCCGACGTGTGGATTCGCGACATGAATACGTTTATCGAGGTGGCCCTCGAAGTGAATCCGCCCCAGCGTTTCCGCCGCGCCCTTTTGATCTTTTGCAAGTTGCAGGGCGACGACGGCAATATCGTGGATGGTTACTACGAGTCGGCGGAGTCCGCAAAAGAAGGTTCCGACAGTTCGTCAGTCGCCGGGCTGAACCCTTACAAAAACACGGTCGAAACAGACCAGGAGTCATCGCTCGTGCAGGCGGTTTACAAATACATCACGGTCACGCATGACGAAGCGATCCTCAACGAGCCCATCGGTGGAGTGGCCGTTCGCGAACGCCTGGCGCGGGCGATGCAGTTTGTTTTGACGGAGCGTTTCGATCCCGAACATGGCCTGGTCTGGGGCGGTTCGACGATTGACTGGGGCGATATTGAGCCTGGGGGTCCGGTCGGCTCGTGGCTGAACGCCAACACGCATCGGGCATTGTCCATCTATGATAATGCGATGCTCGTCATTGCCTTGAATGATTACCTCAAGCTGCCGGGCGTCAGCGCGTCCGAGTCGCGCCATTGGAAAATCGTCCGCGACGCGTTGAAACAGAACATCCGGAAATATCTTTGGGACGCGAAGAACCGGAAATTTATTCCGCACGTTTATTTGAATGGGTCGCCGTTCCCGAAAGATTTTGATGAGAACGCGATTTATTATCACGGCGGCACGGCCGTGGCGATTGAGGCCGGGCTGTTGTCGCGCAGGGAGGTGCTCCATGCCTTGGAGCGCATGGAGGAGGACGTGCGGTTGTCCGGCGCGCCATCCATCGGCTTGACGGTCTATCCGCCGTACCCGAAAGGCTACTTCCAAAATCCGGCCGTTGCCAATCCGTACACGTATCAAAATGCCGGCGACTGGTGCTGGTTTGGCGGCCGGATGATCCAGCAATTGGTGGCGTATGGCTATGTAACGGAGGCATACCGGGACCTGCAGCCGATGACGGACCGGGTGGTTCGCATCGGCGATTTCAACGAATGGTGGTCGCGGGACAATCAGCCCAGTGGTTCGGGCAATTTTCGCGGTTCGGCAGGCGTGCTGGGCAAAGCCATTGAAATGCTCCAGGCGTGGGCGAGACAACGTGCTAATTTAAAATGAAGCGGCGGCGTTTTTGGTGGAAGTGCAATTTGTACAGGCCAAAATGCGCCTAAAAGAGATTCCTTAAATCCAACCGGGACACCGTTTAATCATGGCTGACACCGGCAAACATCGGTGGACTTGTTAGCAGCAAGCGTTGGCAGTTGCGCGCCATGAAATCGCAAAAACTCGTAAAAGCATTGATTGTATTGAACTAAATCGAAGCTGGTAGCGCGCACGGGAATCGAACCCGTCTTTCAGCCTTGAGAGGGCCGTGTCCTAACCGATAGACGAGCGCGCCAAGGGCAGGGCGGAATTTAACGCAAAGGCCCCATGGCGCAAAGGAGAAAGGCGGA
>JASHVW010000093.1 GCA_030044395.1 Verrucomicrobiia bacterium | reverse complement strand
CACGTCGTTTATCAAAAGATCAGTCAATTTATCGCCGTGGAGTTGTCCGCGATTTACCACGACGTTGTCAAAGACCGGCTTTACACCGATGCAACCAATTCCCATCGCCGCCGCTCAACGCAGACGGTGTTGCATCGGCTGCTTATCGGCTTGTGCCATATACTCGCGCCGATCCTGGTCTTCACGGCGGATGAGGCATGGGAATTTGTTCCCGGGCGCAACCATTCCGTCCATGAATCTGATTGGATTCGCAAGGAATTCGTTTTGCCGGAGAATGAACGGGATGCTTGGCGGGCCTTATTGGAGCTGCGGGAACTGACTTTGCCGGTATTGGAAAAGGCGCGGCAATCAAAGGACATTGGCAAATCGCTCGAAGCCAAACTCATTTTGAGCGGGCCCAAGGCTGGTAAAATCCGGTCCAATGGTGACGCGGATTCATTTCGGGAACTGGCCAACGTCTCGCAGTTGGAGATAGATGGGGTAGGGGCCATCGACCGGATTTCCGTGGCAAAGGCTGACGGTCAAAAATGCGAACGCTGCTGGCATTGGGAAACTGATGTCGGCTCAAATCCCGGCCATCCAACCATTTGCGGCCGCTGCGTCAAAGCTGTAGCCGCGATCTGAATGACGTAACCGGAATCCCGCGCGGGATTTTGGCGTGCGCCCGTCGTCTGGCGCTTTTCCAGCGTATCGCCGCCCCGCCCGTCATTCATAGCACGTCTTGCTGATGAATTTACGACGAAGCAAAGCCGCCAATCCATTATGAAAACGCCTCGGTCGGCGGGTGCGGCTGATATAACTCCTCCAGCCGCTTGATTGCCTCGGTTGAGAGTTTGACGGAAAGCGCCGCCACGGCGTCATCCAGATGATGCGGCTTGGTCGCGCCGATAATCGGTGAGGTGACGACCGGTTTGTGGAACAGCCAGGCAAGAGCGATCTGCGAAGGCGGCACGCCCCGTTCCTTCGCGACCTCGTTCACGCGGTCAATCATCGGCTTGTCAATATCCTCCGTCTTGCTGAAGAGGGTTTTGGCAAATTGATCATTCCGGCCCCGTTCGGTTTGCTGTTCTTGCGACCAGGGACGGGCCAGCCTGCCCCGGGCCAGCGGCGACCATGGAGTTACTCCAATCCCTTCGGACTGGCACAGGCGCAGCATTTCCCATTCTTCCTCCCGATAAAGCAGATTGTAATAGTTCTGCATGGAGACAAACGTCGCCCACCCATTGGCGCGCTGCAGGCCGATGGCCTTCATGAATTGCCATGCATACATCGAAGACGCGCCCAAATAGCGGACCTTGCCGGCCCGAACAATGTCGTTGAGCGCTTCTAGCGTCTCTTCCAGCGGCGTTTGGTAGTCGTAACGATGAATGATGTAGAGATCAATGTAATCGGTCCCCATCCGCCGCAAACTCTTGTCAATTTCCGACAAAATCGCCTTGCGCGATAGGCCCCGGCCGTTGGGATCGGGCCGGACCAGGCCGTTGACTTTGGTGGCCAGCACAACCTCGTCGCGACGCGCGAAATCGCGGATGGCGCGCCCGAGGACGGATTCGCTTTCGCCAATCGAATAGACGTTGGCGGTGTCGAAGAAATTTACGCCGAGCTCCAACGCCCGCTTGATGAATGGGCGGCTGTCTTCCTCAGTCAATGTCCAGGGCCAGTGGGGCATGCCCGGCCAGGGAGTCACGTTTGATTTTCCATAACTCATGCAACCCAAACAAAAACGCGACACGTACAAGCCCGTGTTACCCAATTTCACATAATTCATATCCATCCCTTATCGCACCTTTTACAGCAGAACAAAATCCAAAATTTGTGTCTTTCAGAGGATCGAGTGGCTCTAAAAATCCTGGAACGGCAGGGTTATTTGCGGTGACTCGGCGCGTGGATCAAAATCATTTCTCCGCGCCCGCCAAGATGGTTTGGAAATGCGGCGGCTGCTCTTCACGCGCCACCACGCTGATTTCAATTCCTCTGAACCCGGCATCCTCCAGCCAGCATTGCAAATCGGATTCGGCAAAGCCAGGCCACCGGTCGCCATACAATTCGCGCGCCTTCTCGAAGTGATGCTCCAGCAGATCGAGAATCATGATTTGCCCGCTTCCTTTCAAGACTTTATGCGCCGCTGAAATCGCCGCTGCCGGCATTTCCGCATGGTGTAGCGCCTGGCTCAAAACAACCATATCCACGCTGCCTGGTTCAATGGGCGGACTTTGCAAATCGCCCAGGCGAAATTCCAAATTTTTCATGCCGTTCTTTTTCGCCTTCGCTTTGCCGAATGCCACGATCTTTTCCGAATTGTCCACGGCAATGACCTTTTTGCAGCGGCGCGCCAGCAATTCGCTCAACAGACCTTCGCCCGCGCCCAGATCGGCCACCACCAGCGGCGGCAGAATCCGCAACAACAAATGCCCAAAAGCCTGCCATGAACGCCCGGGTCCATAAACGCGGTCGAAACGCCCGGCGACTTGGTTGAAATAGACCTGCGCGTGCTCGCGCCGCAGGGCCAGGACCCGTTTGAGGTTGATTTGGTCGCCGACATGCTCCGGCAACTCCTCTGCGCCCCGGATGGCCAATTGGATGAAGTCACGCGCCTTGGCGTCGCCGCTTTCAATCAGTTTGTAAAAGGTCCTTTTGCCGTCACGCCGCGATTGCACCAGTTCGGAGTCCGCCAGCAAGCCCAGATGCGTCGAAATCCGGGATTGGCCCAGTCGCGTGATTTCCTGAAGCTCTGCGACGGATAATTCGTCTTTTTCCACCAGGGCGACAATCCGCAGCCGTGTGGCATCCGACAAGGCCCGCAGCGATTTCAGCATGGATGGCATGGTTTATGTGGACGCCAAAAAAATCGAGATTCCATTTGACGCGCGCTTAAAATGATATATCATCAAATCTTGATACGTCAATATGTAATGTTATGAGCAAAAACTTTATCTTCTCTTCCGAGTCCGTCGGCGAAGGCCATCCGGACAAAGTTTGCGACACGATTTCCGATTATATCCTCGACGCCTGTCTGGCGCAGGACAGATTCAGCCGCGTCGCCTGCGAAACCTACGCCAAGTGCAACCTCGTCGTCGTCGGCGGCGAAATTACCACCAAGGCCAAATTGGATTTCAACGCCATCGCGCGCGATGCCATCCGCGATATCGGCTACACCCACGACGACGATGTGTTTCACGCCGACAAAGTCTTGATTTTGAACGCCATCACCTCGCAATCGCCGGACATCGCCCAGGGCGTGGACGCCCGCCAAGCAGAGGGAAAGGAAACCGCCGAACAAGGCGCCGGCGACCAGGGCCTGATGTTTGGTTATGCCTGCAACGAAACGCCCGAACTCATGCCTGCGCCCATCATGTACGCGCATTTGCTCGGCCGCGCGCTGACCAAAGTCCGCAAGGGTGGCAGGGTGAAGTGGCTCCGCCCCGATGCCAAGTCGCAGGTTTCCGTTCGGTACGTCAACGACCAGCCGGTCGAAATTACCAACGTCGTCATCTCCACGCAGCACGCCCAAGATGCGAAACACAAAACCATCAAGGAGTATTGCATCGAGGAAGTCATCAAGAAGACCCTGCCACGGGAAATGCTCACCAAAAATACCCAATATCTCATCAACCCGACGGGACGTTTCGTGGTTGGGGGGCCGCAAGGCGACACCGGTTTGACCGGACGCAAAATTATTGTGGACACTTATGGCGGCATGGGACGTCACGGCGGCGGCGCGTTCAGCGGCAAGGACCCCAGCAAGGTGGACCGTAGCGCCGCCTACATGGGACGTTACGTGGCGAAAAACATCGTCGCGGCTGGACTGGCCACCAGCGCGGAAATCCAGTTTGCCTACGCCATCGGCTATCCCGACCCAGTCTCGGTTTGCGTGAACACCTTCGGCACCGGCACCGTCAGCGATGAGCAACTCGAACGCGCGGTTGGCGAAGTATTCAGCTTCAAGCCGGCCGACATCATCAAACAATTGAACCTGCTCCGTCCGATTTATGCCAAAACCACCAATTACGGCCACTTCGGCAAGACGGATCCCGACATTACGTGGGAAAAAACCGACAAAGTCGAAGCGCTGAAGAAAGCCATTCGCCCGGCAAAAGGGGCGACGGCTGCCGTCATGAGCACCGCCCGCGCCGCAGCCATCGCCCGGGCCAGTCTGTAAATCGATTGAAAACAAAAACCCAGCAAAAACATTAACCATGCCTGCAATCAAACTCTCTCCTACGCGCCGGACGGTCGCAAAAACCAACGGCAATGGCGCCAACAACGATTTTTATGTCCGCGACATCTCCCTGGCCGATTTGGGCCGGCGCGAAATTGACGTGGCCGAACAGGAAATGCCAGGCCTGATGGCGTGCCGCGAAAAATACGGCGCGTCAAAGCCCCTCAAAGGCGTTCGCATTTCCGGCTCCCTGCACATGACCATCGAAACCGCTGTGCTCATCGAGACCCTCGTCGAATTGGGCGCCTCCGTGCGTTGGGCCAGTTGTAATATTTTTTCGACGCAAGACCATGCCGCCGCGGCGATTGCCAGGGCCGGCGTGCCGGTCTTCGCCTTTAAGGGCGAATCGCTCGAAGAATATTGGGACTTCACCCTCAATATGCTCACCCATCCCGGCGGCAAAGGACCCGAACTTATCGTGGACGATGGCGGCGACGCCACGCTGCTTCTGCACAAGGGTTATGAGATGGAACAGGGCAATGACTGGGTCAATAGCCCGAGCGACAACCACGAAGTCTCGGTCGTAAAAAATCTGTTGAAAAAATGCGCCAAGGAACGCCCCGGCTGGTTCACCCGGGCTGTGAAGGATTGGAAAGGCGTTTCCGAAGAGACGACGACTGGCGTCCATCGCCTGTATCAAATGCTCGAAGCCGGCAAGCTCCTGGTTCCGGCCATCAACGTCAACGATTCGGTCACCAAATCAAAATTCGATAATCTCTACGGTTGCCGCGAGTCCCTCGCCGACGGCCTTAAGCGCGCGCTGGGCGTGATGATTGCCGGCAAGACGGCGTGTGTTTGCGGTTACGGCGACGTCGGCAAAGGCTCGTCGCATTCGTTGCGCGGGTTCGGCGCACGCGTCATTGTCACCGAAATTGATCCCATCAACGCATTGCAGGCAGCGATGGAAGGTTTCAAAGTGACCACCCTCGAGGACACCCTCGGTGAAGCGGACATTTATGTTACGACCACCGGGAATTGTGACGTTATCACGCTCGAACACATCTTGAAGATGAAAGACCAGGCCATCGTCTGCAACATCGGCCACTTCGACAATGAAATCCAGGTTGACCGGTTGACCAGTGCCAAAGGCGTCAAGAAAGTGAACATCAAACCGCAGGTTGACCGCTTCGATCTGCCGGGTGACAGGAGCATTTACCTGCTCGCCGAGGGCCGCCTCGTCAACCTCGGCTGCGCCGAAGGCCATCCGAGCTTTGTCATGTCCAACTCATTTACCAACCAGGTGCTCGCCCAATTGGATTTGTGGAAGAACAAGGATCATTACAAGGTCGGCGTCTATCGCTTGGGCAAAAAATTGGACGAGGAAGTTGCCCGCCTGCACCTCGAAAAGATCGGCGTGAAACTTACCAAACTCACGAAAAAGCAGGCCGATTACATCGGCGTGCCCGTGGAGGGCCCCTACAAAGCCGAACACTACCGGTATTGATCGGATCGAGAAGCATGGAAAGGCGAATGGAAAATTCCATTCGCCTTTTTTATTGGAGGAACCATTGGCAAACTATTTATTTCTCTCAAAACGCCTCCAGGCTGCAGCGAGGGCCATTCCCAGTATGGCGAGCGATGACGGTTCCGGTGCAGCCACGATGTTGAAGTCCGGCGTGGCGGGTCCGTTTTCGATGCCTCCGTCATACGCCACTGAAAGGCCGGAATGGGCCGTGTCCGCCAGCGTCGTGGGCGAAAAGTCAGCTTCATAGTTCAAGTTTACCGACTGGCCGGTAGTCAAGGCGGTGCCGCCGGAGAACTGGATGGAATTGGCAACCGCCGAGCCTGTCCACCCATTTTGTCCGGAGATGTCGCTGAGGTTTGAATCGGGCAGATAGAAATTTGGCGAAACGTCCGGCGTCCAGGCATACCACAAACTGTCAATAGGAGTGGAGCCGGTATCGGTCAAAGTAATGGTGTACAGCCAAAGGCTGGTACCCTCCTGGGTGCCGGAAATCGTGCCGGTGGCAAGGGTTCCCTGTCCGTGACTGGACAG
>JASHVW010000092.1 GCA_030044395.1 Verrucomicrobiia bacterium | reverse complement strand
GAAAATGTGCCGGTGGACGGTGTTGTGGTTGAAGGCGAATCTTCAGTTGACGAATCGTCTCTCACCGGCGAATCGGTCCCAGTGGAAAAGAAATTTGGCGCGGAACTTTTTGCCGGCACAACCAATCTCAATGGCCGTCTTGTAATGCGCGTAACTGCCACCGGCGAAGAGACGGCACTGGCGCATGTCATTGACGCCGTGAAACGCGCCCAAACCAGCCGTGCCAACATCCAACGCATTGGCGATCGTGTCAGCAGCGTGTTTGTCCCGGTCATCGTCACTGTCGCCATTGCCGCCGGTCTTTGGTGGGGGTTGGCGCCCGATTCCGCGGAAAGTGTTCATCACAGGCTGTCGCAGTTTCTATGGCACGCCGGCGCGCCAGTCGGCGTCGCCGCCGGGTTCATTGTCGCTGCGTCGGTTTTAATCATTGCCTGTCCCTGCGCGATGGGTCTGGCGACCCCCGCCGCAATTATGGCCGGCGCCAATGCCGCCGCGCGGCGCGGAATTTTGATTCGCGATGCGGTTGCGCTCGAAAAAGCCGGGAAAATTTCGACGATCATTTTTGACAAAACGGGCACGCTAACCTTTGGCAAACCCGACGTCGCGGGATCTTGGGAAATCAATGGCCCAAAGCCTGCCGTCCAAAATCTTGCGGTTTCTTTGGCTGAAAATTCCACGCACCCGGTGAGCCAGGCGATTGCAAGGATTCCCGGTGATGGGGTCCCCCTCCATCAGTGGCAGGAAATTCGCGGATGTGGGATACAAGCCCAGGGCGGCGGCCCGGGCGGGGCCATGTTTCGCCTCGGCTCATTGCAATGGATTCGTGAGAATGGCGTAGACCTTGCGCCCGGCGAAAAATTCATATCCGGTTGGGCCAGTCGGGGCGCGACCATTGTCTGCCTGGCCGAAGGCAAACAATTGCTGGGGCTTTTTGCGGTGCAAGATTCGATCAAACCACACGCGGAGGAGGCTGTGGAAACGCTCCGGCGAGAGGGCCTGAAAGTTTACCTGGTTACCGGCGACAATTCGCAGACTGCGGCAGGCATTGCCCAACAGGCGGGTATTGCCCGGGAGAATGTCCTGGCTGAAATACGCCCGGAACAAAAGGCGGAGTTTGTGAAAAGATTGCAATCGCAGGGTGAATGCGTCGCGTTTGTCGGCGACGGCATCAATGACGCGCCGGCGCTCACCCAGGCGGACTTGGGGATCGCGGTGAGCCGCGCCAGTGACATTGCGCGCGAAGCGGCGGACATCATTCTTCTCAAATCGAAACTCGCCGGCATTCCCGAAGCCCTCGGTCTGGCGAACGCGACGTTGCGGACCATTAAACAAAACCTTTTCTGGGCATTCTTTTACAACGCGGTTGGCGTACCGCTGGCGGCGATGGGTTTCGTCAGCCCGATATTGTGCGCGGCGGCGATGGGATTGTCTGATTTGATTGTCATCGGCAATGCGCTGCGGCTTCTGCAGTGGCGCCGACAATAGGGCGGCGCGGCAACGCCGCCACTTTGCGTGCGACTGCTGATCAAAATAAAATGAATTGCCTCCACTCTGCCTGTCGAGCAATTTATTCCGCCTAATGCCAAAGAAGATTTTAATCGCAGGCGCAGGCGGATTCATCGGCGGTCACCTCGTTGCCGAACTGTTGCGCCAAGGCCATAAAGACATCCGGGCCGTGGATATCAAGCCGCTCAAGGAATGGTATCAGAGATTTCCCCAGGTTGAAAACATCCGCGCGGATTTGCAATTGAAGAAAAGTTGCGACCACGCAGCCAAAGGCATGGAGCACATTTACAACCTAGCGGCCGACATGGGAGGGATGGGTTTTATTGAATTAAACCGCGGCCTTTGCATGTTGAGCGTGCTCATCAACACCCATTTGCTCATGGCGGCGCGCGAGGCCGGCGCGAAGCGGTATTTTTACGCCTCGTCCGCCTGCGTGTATGCAGCGGACAAACAAACCGACCCAAAGATCAGCGGCTTGCGTGAGGCAGACGCGTATCCAGCCATGCCTGAAGATGGCTACGGTTGGGAAAAACTTTTCAGCGAGCGCATGTGCCGCCATTTTACGGAGGATTTCAAACTCACAACGCGCGTGGCGCGCTTCCACAATGTTTACGGACCGCACGGGACTTATGATGGCGGGCGTGAAAAAGCGCCTGCGGCGATTTGCCGGAAAGTGATTGAAGCGAAACTTTCGGGCAAGCATGAAATCGAGATTTGGGGCGACGGCTATCAAACGCGAAGCTTCATGTATATTGAAGATTGCATCACGGGCATTGAAAAGATTTTCCACAGTAACAAGGTGACGTTTCCCATCAATCTCGGCAGCGCGGAAAAAGTGAGCATCAATCAACTGGTGGACATCGTTGAAGAGATCGCTGGTATTCGATTGAAACGGAAATATAAATTGGACGCGCCCAAAGGCGTCAACGGCCGCAACAGCGATAACACCCTCATCAAGAAGACACTCTGCTGGGAACCCGACCTGCCGTTGCGCAAAGGCATGGAAAAAACCTATGCCTGGATTTACGATGAAATGACGAGACGGAAGTGAGGTTTCATTTTTGCGGTCAACAGGCTTCCGGCCTGATCATTTGAGCGGCCAGGAATTTTCCGATCCGTTCGAATGCTTCTTCCTCGCTGATCTTCCGGATACAGAAAGGCTCGGGAAAACGGCAATAATCCGAGCACGGCAAATAAGGGCAGGCCTTCCCTGCAATCCATTCAGCCCGCGGATGCAGTGGCGCGAACCATTCAGGCAGTTGCGGCCCAAAGAGGGTGAAAGTCGGCACGCCGCAAAATGCCGCCAGATGGCCGGGGCCCGAGTCATTGCCGATGAAAGCGGCGGCGCGGTCAGTCAACTCAATCAGTTCCCCCACTGTGGCTGGCGTAGCCACGTCTCTTTCCCCGGCGCGCAACCACCAGTCACGTTGCCCGGCATCGCAGGCGACTTGCACCCGGAAACCTTTTTGCCGCAAATGCGCCGCAAAACCCTGGTAGTGTTCCAAAGGCCAAACCCGCACCATTTGGGCGGCGCCGGAGTGGATCAAAACGGTTTTGCCGTTTTGCGCGGCACCGGGAATCATAATTTGTTCGCGCGCCGGCAATTCCATCCCCAGAGCGCCGCCGATGGCCCGCCACGATTCGTAGCGGTGCGCTTCGGGCCGGGGACGAGCCAGGGCATCGGTTAAAAAAATTCCGCTGCGCATCCGGGGAAAGCCAATCCTCTTTTTTACACCCAGGAGATTGAGCAACAAATGATCGCGCGGGTCCCAGCGGGCGGAAACCCCGGCGTCAAAGCGCTCGGCGGCCAATTGCCCATGTAATCGGATCATTTCCGGCAGCGGCCAGCGCCAAATCCGGTATTTGTTTTTGAATGCCGTCCAGGGCGCTATGAAGGGGACC
>JASHVW010000091.1 GCA_030044395.1 Verrucomicrobiia bacterium | reverse complement strand
CCATTGCCAGCGAAAAATAATTTCTTCCGGTCCCACAACACTACATCTTTAACTTGCCGTCGTAAAAATCCTGCACGCTGTACCGCTTCCAAGCCTCACGGGTGGGACCGCCTTTCGCAGTCCCACCCGCGTTGCACAACATAACATTGCCTATCCCCACTTTCAAATCAAGGCAACACCAACCGATAGAATTTGTTGCCGCTGCCGGTCGGCACAACCACCTGGTTCTGGCCGTTCACGCTTTGAACCGCGTTGGTCACGTTCACCCAATTAGTGGTGGTTAGGTCGGAGTTTTCTTGCAGCGTGTAACCGGGCGTCAATTGCGACCACGAAATCAGCGCGCTGGTGCCACTCACCTTGATGGCTTCTGTTGCAAGACTGACAAACGTGAAGTTCGTTATGATCTGGGTGGAGTTAATGCCGCCGGTAGCGCCGGTGAACCCGACGTACGCTGTGTTCCCACCGACAACATCAGCCAGGTTCCCGTTGAACAGAGTTGTGGCGAACGACGTGTTGGCAGCCATGTCCACCATCGTCATATTCAATTCCTCGCCGTTATAATTTAACGTCACGTTGATGGGATCGCCGCTCGCAATGTTAACATCTCCCGGCGGCTGGAAGCTAAGACCCACAACATTGTCAGGGACGTTACCGTTTGTCGAGAATAAGTAACCCACACCACCAACGTCGCCGCTAAAGATGTTCATCATCAGTTCGACGCTCGGAGAGATTCCGGAGACAGCCAGACCTCCGCCACCGCCGCCCAAGGCGCTGGTGCCCTCGTTCTGCAAGCAGAAGCTCGTTCCGTCAGCGCCGCCGCCGCCCACATCCTGATAGGTAAACGAAGCTCTAAATGAGCCAATGTACTGCGGATAGTTGAACCAAAAACTTCGCACTTCACCATTGACACCATCGGTGAGCGTCACCACACCATTGGTGGCTATCGTCGTGGAATAATTGCCGCTTTGATTTGCCGTCCAGCCTTCACCGGCGCCATTGAAACTGATGGGATTGCTCAGGATAATGACCTGCGCGACACTGCTGGTGACTGCGCCATAGGAATTGGTAATGACCAATTGATAGAGACCCGGCACTTGCGCTTCCGCAATCGTCAGGACATTGCTTTGCGCGCCGGTGACGCCAGCGTTGTTTGCCAGGCTCGTCCAACTCACCTCATTGGTTGGACTGTACTGCCACTGATAATCCAGCGGCAATGTCCCATACACCGTGGCCGATAACTGGAGAGGGCCGCCTTCAACCACTCCGACCAGGCTTGCCGGCTCGGTCCAAATCTGCGGCAGGCCCGAAACCACGGTCAACTGCGCGGATTGGCTTTGAACAGGCGCGCCATTGTTATATGCATTTATCGTTGTCAAGTAATAGGAATTTCCATTGTCGCTGCTCGGCACATTGGTCAGGACGAGGGTCGCGTTGGTGGCTCCGGGTATAAGCTGGCCATTCTCGTACCACTGATTCGACAGCGGCGGCGTGCCTATCACCGTGGCGGAGAAGGTCGCCGTTCCATTCTCGCTGGCCACCGTGTTGGTCGGCTGCTCCACCACCCTTGCCGGAGCCGCCGACGAGATGAAGTGATTTAATACCTGGCTCGCGCTCAGGGCATAGTTATAGACGGCCACGTCATCCATCCAGCCGAAAAACTGGTCGTCATTGTTATTGGTGGTTTCATTCGAGGGACGAGAGCCAATCAGCATGGACCTGGACGATGCCAGGATGCCGGAATTGGGGCTGATGGTGTTAGTGCCCACCAACGCGCCATCAATATAAAACGCAATGTACCCCTGCGACTCATCGCAGACACCGGCCAAATGGTGCCACGAATTGTCATCCGGATTCACATTGCTCTCCACGGGATAAAAATTGCCGGAGGCATCCCGCACAAAGAAGCGATATGAGTGGGGATTTGGATTTTGCGCAGTGATGGTGTCATTGCCGCAATCCATGTCGAACTGCTCTCCGCCCCCGCCCCAGCCTTTGCTGACCAAGCCCGCGTCCAGCAGTTGCGCGTAATCGCCCTGGACCCATGCCTCAATGGAAAAGTCTGAATTGCTGCCGTTGGCTGCGCTGAAATCCACATTGGTCGGAATGGCAAACACGTCGCCATCCTGGAATGAGTTGTTCCCAAACAGTGCGGAAGTCTCGCCGGGTTCAGCAATATCGTAGCCTGGCTGCCCGAGTGTGACATTGGTATAAATCCCATTGTAGCCGCCCCAATAGTCGTGCGCGATGACACCGTCGTCTCCGGTCAGGGATGGATTGTTTGTTTCATTCAAACGCCAGAAACCAACCGGGTTGTCTGCCAGAACGGCTAGCGGATAAGCCGCCGTTGGAGTCGCAACAAATGTCACCGTTGCCACGGAACTGGCCATAGTGGCGTAGGCATTGGTCACCACACAATAATAATTGGCCGAAAATCCCGGAGCGATCCCGCCCGGCAATGTGTAGCTGACGCTCGTTGCCCCGACGATGGCCACGTTGTTGGAATACCACTGAAAACCGTACTGCGGCGCGCCGCCCGCTACCAGGATCCCGATCGAGAAAGTCGGCCGGGCGCCGGCAAACACCGTGAGGTTCGTCGGGTAAATGTTTTGAATAATGGTAAGATTGGTGTTGACCGTTAACGAAACCACCGAGCTCGTGACCGCACCATAGGCGTTGGTAACCACCACGTAGTAGTTGGTGCTGCTGTCACTCGGTTGGACGGAGCTGATGACAAGGGTGTTGTTGGTTCCGCTATCCAAAGCGTCCGTAACCGGCGCTCCGTTCTCATACCATTGATAACTCAACGGCGGGGGGCCGCCCGCCACAACCGTATTGGTGAAAGCAGTGTTGACGTTCACGATGGCCGAGACAGGTTGCTGCGTGATTACCGGCGGCTGACTGAAAATTGTCACCAAAAAGTCATCGAAGAACGCCGCACCGGACCCCCAATTGTCGTCGCCGAAAAGGTTGATACTGACCCGGATATCGGCATCGTTGGCGCCCGAGGGCACGGTAATTGGCCCGCTGTCGTAGAAAGACCAGCCGCTCATTGTCCCTGCCGAGAAAGGATGCTGGTTTTCGTCAGCAATGAAATCCGCGTCATCCGGGCCTCCATACATACGCAAATCAACCCGAACATTGTCTCCAGGATTCACGTTAGGCGCATAGTAGTAGAATGAGAAGTCAACGGTCGAAGCGCCGTTGAGGGGAAACGACGCGGCACGGAAGTCACAATTATTTCCGCTGCTCGTCCCCTCTGCCAGCGAGTTGGAGTTATATGCGTCAAACTGGGCCGGGCCGTAAAGGATGTTGGTGGCATAGATGCCGTTGGTAGGAAGTCCAGAAACGTTAATGGCATTGGTGTCCGCCACGCTATTGTAGGATGCGCCGCTGTGCCCGTTATACCAATCGTACCCGTTTGCCGTTTGGAGTAACTGCACCGGACCGACAACGGCCGGCGGCGGCGTGGCCACTGTCACCAGAAAATCATCGAAATAAGCCGCCCCGGAGCCCCAAACGCCGTCGCCAAAATCGTTGATGCTCACATCAATATCGGCGTAATTGGCGCCTGCTGGCACTGTGATGGGCCCGCTTTGGTAGAAAGCCCAGCCGCTCATCGTCCCCGCCGAAAAGGGATGCTGGTTTTCGTCGGCAACGAAATTCTGGTCATTCGGGCCCCCAAACATTCGCAAATCAACCCGAACCTGGTCCCCGGAATTCACGTTGGCCGCATAGTAATAGAATGAGATTTCAACCGTCGTGGCGCCGTTGAGGGAAAACGAAGCAGCACGGAAGTCGCAATTATTCCCGCTACTCGTCCCCTCTGCCGCCGAGTTGGAGTCGCAGCCAGCATACCGGGCTGGGCTGAAATAAAGGACGTTGGTGCCGTAAATGAAGTTGGTGGCATAAATGCCGGTTTCGGGAAGTCCCGGTACGTTTACGGCGTTCGTGTCCGTCACGCTGCAATAGGAAGCGCCGCTGGAGCCGGAGTACCAATCGTTCCCGTCTGCCGTTTGAATCGGGTCC
>JASHVW010000090.1 GCA_030044395.1 Verrucomicrobiia bacterium | reverse complement strand
CCGCCCTCGACTGGGCTGGCGACCATCACGACGTCATCGTTCTGGACCACCAAGGGACGGTACAGATCGAATTTCGGTTGGCCCATACTGCGGAAGGTTGGGCGGAATTCACCCAAAAAGGCAACCCTTCACCGGTGCGCCGCTCACGCTGGAAACCTCCAGCGGCCCGGCGGTGGATCAACTGCTCCAGCGCGGCTGGACGGTCTATCGGCTCGCCCCGAGGGCCGCCGCCCGCTACCGCGAACGTAAGGCGCCCAGCGGCACCAAAAGTGACCGGCACGATGTTTGGGCAGTGGCCGACGCCTTGCGCACCGACGGCCATGCCTGGCGGCCGCTGCGCCCGTAAGACGAGGCCACCGCTACCTTGCGTGCGCTCTGCCGCGCTGTGTTTTTCGTGGTTGGAAATCTGCGTCTTTCGCGTCAAATCGAGTCAAATCGCGTCTGAACTTTTGCGCTTCTGCATTTCCCCCAAAATCACGTTCCTGGGCAACGTGACATTTCCCGCTTCTGTGCTTGAATCGCCCCATGCGAAATTTGCAAATGTCAGGCTTGTCCGAACGCCTCCGGGAGAATTGGCGTGGTGGAGACCCCTCTTTCCCATCACTCCAGCGCTCCAAAACTCCACCACTCCATTTTCCACAGCCTGCCGGCTTTTCCCCTTGTTTACGCCTGTTTGCCAATTTTTTTTCACCGTCGCCGGAAATTGCGTGTTCATCTATTTCGCATACTTCGCGGTCAAATCTTAGGCTCCGCAAACGTTGAACTTGAATCTCCCCGGCCAAAACTCGAAACTCTTCACATGGCCGAACCTCAATTCAACATCCACTATCTCGCGCATCTCGCGCGCATCGCGCTGACGCCTGACGAGGAAACAAAATTGTCCGCCCAACTCGGTAATATCCTCGGCTACATCGAGAAATTGAAGGAGCTAAACGTCTCCAACGTCGAGCCGACCGCCCACGCGGTTCCGATGATTAACGTCACGCGCCCGGATGAAGTGCGCGAATCGCTTTCCTGCGAAGACGCGCTGCGGAATGCCCCAGCCAAAGCCAATGGGCTGTTCATCGTGCCAAAAATCGTCGAATAGGCTGCAGAATGCTCAATCAACTCACCATTTCCGAACTCACGACCAAATTGGCCGGCCGCGAAATCTCTGCGCGCGAAATTGTCCAGTCGTGCCTGGACCAAATCGCCCGCGTGGACGGCAAAATCCATGCCTTCATCAGTTGCGACAACCAGGATGCTCTCGCGCAGGCGGACTTCGTGGACAAACAAATTACTTCCGGCAGCGCGTGCGCGCAAAAGCCTCTGATGGGAATTCCCATCGCCGTCAAAGACGTTTTGGCCGTCAGAAATCAGCCGCTCAATTGCGGCTCAAAAATCCTCGGCAAATTCATCTCGCCCTACGATGCGACGGTCATCGAAAAATTGAAATCCGCCGGCGCCATCGTCTTTGGCCGGTGCAATATGGACGAATTTGCCATGGGCAGTTCAACGGAAAATTCAGCGTTTGGCGTCACGCGCAATCCCTGGGACCCCACCCGTATTCCCGGCGGTTCGTCGGGCGGCTCAGCGGCAGCGGTCGCGGCGGGCGAATGTATCGCCGCACTCGGCTCGGATACCGGCGGTTCCATCCGTCAGCCGGCGGCGCTCTGCGGAGTGGTGGGGCTGAAGCCGACCTACGGCCGTGTTTCGCGTTATGGACTGGTGGCGTTTGCCTCGTCGCTCGACCAAATTGGGCCGTTCGCCAAAAATGTTTCCGACGCCGCAACCGTCCTCGGTGTGATGAGCGGCCACGACTTGCGCGATTCCACGAGTGTGCCGCATCCCGTGCCGGATTACTCCGGCGCGCTGAATGGAAACATCCGCGGCCTCAAGCTCGGTCTCCCCAGGGAATACATGATTGGCGGTCTGAATGCCGAAGTGAAATCCGCCGTTGACGCCGCGGTGAAAACGCTTTCTGCGTTAGGCGCGGAAGTTGTCGAGATTTCCCTGCCGCACACCGATTACGCCGTCGCCACGTATTACATCATCGCCACTGCCGAGGCGTCGGCCAATCTCGCGCGGTTTGACGGCGTCCGTTACGGCGCCCGCGCGGAAGGGAACGACGTGCTGGAAATGTATGGCAATACGCGCGGAGCAGGTTTTGGCGCGGAAGTCAAACGCCGGGTCATCCTCGGCACCTATGTTTTGAGTAGCGGTTATTACGACGCCTATTACCTGCGCGCCCAGCGCGTTCGCACGCTTATCCGCAACGATTTTCTAAGGGCATTTGAGACCGTTGATGCCATCGTGACCCCGACTGCGCCGACGGCGGCATTCAAGATCGGCGAAAAATCCGATGATCCGCTGCAAATGTATCTGTCAGACATTTTCACCATTTCCTGCAACCTGGCGGGCATTTGCGGTGTAAGCCTCCCATGCGGCTTCACCAGGAATCCGCAATTACCAATCGGACTGCAATTGCTTGGCAAGCCATTTGGCGAAGAAACCCTCTTGCGCATCGCCCATGCTTTTGAGCAAAATACCGCCTGGCACGAGAAGAGACCGTTGCTTTAACCAATCATTATGATAGCCGTCGGCAAAGTTCGCAGGACCGCGTTTTGGCTCGGGCTGGTCCTGCCTGTTTTTGCCTTGGTGACGACGATTTGGGTGGCGCACGTCGCTGAGGGGCAGGTGAATGGCGCCTTCGCTTCGGTCACCCATACCTATAGAACGCTCAACCTCCTCGAAGAAATCCAGGCGCATGTCGCTGACGCCGAGACGGGCCAGCGTGGTTATCTGTTGACGAGCCGGGACGATTATTTCGCACTATACGATACGGCCATGTCGGCCGCCAATAGTGACATCCAGCAATTAAAAGGCCTGGTTCAGGACAATCCCGCGCAGGAACAAAATGTCGCCGTTCTCCAGTCCCTCATTGCCAAACGGCTCGGGCCGAATCCCGTGGGCGCGGCCTTTAAAAAAAATCCTTTAAGCGAAAACGCCGTGGCCCTTACCGATCAGGGGCGTGACACAATGAATCAGTTCCGCAGCCTGCTTTACGGGATGCGCGAGGCGGAGACGGACTTGCTGGCCAGCCGTCAGCAGCGGGCCGAACAACGGTTCATCCTCGACCAAACTCTCTCGCTGGCGCTTGTTGCCGTTACGGCAATTGCGCTGATTGCCATCGTTGCCATCGTCCTCCGATTGGAGCATCTTCGCCAAATCGTTACCATTTGTGCCTGGACCGGCCAGGTGAAGCACGATGGCGATTGGATTCCGATGGAGAAGTATCTGAAGGAGCGCTTCGGGCTTTCGGTGTCGCATGGCCTTTCCCGCGAAGCCGCCGAAAAAATGACCCGGGACATTCCCCGCCGGACTCCGAAGATTGATTAAGGCTCGCAAAAACCCTCTTGCGCTTTAAGTAACTCTCTGGTTACTTGTTGCAATGCCTGATACCGTCCGGTCCGATCCTTCACCTGCGCGCAATCCGCAACGCACCCGCGCACGAATCCTCGCCGCCGCCCTCAAGGAGTTCGCCGCCAAGGGATTTGCCGGCGCCCGTGTGGATCTAATCGCCCGGCGCGCCGCCATCAACAAGCGGATGCTCTACCACTATTTCGGCGACAAGGAAGGCCTGTTCAAGGCCGTGCTGCGCCGGAAAGTCAGCCAGCGCCAGGCTTGGGCGGACACCTTGACGGGTGATCCGGCCGAAACGCTGACGTTCTGGTTTGATGCCGCTTGCGATGACATGGATTGGGTGCGCATGCTGGAATGGGAGGCCTTGCATCACACCGGCAAAATCATTGATGAAAAAGAGCGGCTCTCCTCCGTCGCGCGCGGATTGGAACGCATCCGGCAACGGCAGGCGCGTGGGTTGGTGTCCAGCGAATTGGATCCGCGCCAAATTATGCTGACTATGCGCTCGCTGACAATGTTTCCCGCCGCCTTTCCCCAATTGACCCGCCTCATTACCGGTCGCACCCTTCACGATCCGAAATTCCGAAAGGAACGCGCGGAATTTTTAAAAAAAATCGCGGCGATGTTCCGTCCCACGCCCGGCGCCCGGGACAAAACCAATTTTCTCAAATGAGCCGTTACTGCCCCGTCCTGGGCTTGTAAAGCCCCGCCTTGATGAACGGCTCCAGATATTTGCCGTAGCCATCCGCTTCCATCTTGTCCACGGGGATGAATCGCAGTGAAGCGGAATTGATGCAGTAACGCAGACCCGTCGGCGCGGGCCCGTCATCAAAAACGTGGCCTAGATGCGAATCGGCCACGCTGGATCGGACTTCCGTCCGTTCCATGCCGAATGAATTGTCCGCCCGTTCCACAACATCCGTGCCCGACAGCGGCTCGGTAAAGCTCGGCCAGCCGCAGCCCGAATCGAATTTGTCGAGCGAACTGAACAACGGTTGCCCCGAAACCACATCCACGTAAATGCCCGGCGCATGATTGTCCCAATACTTGTTATGGAAAGCCGGCTCGGTGGCGGCTTGTTGCGTAACGGCGAATTGTTCCGGCGTCAATTTTTTCTTCAGTTCGACCGCATCCGGTTTCTTATAATCGCTGTTTTCCATGGTTTGATTGGTTGAAAGAATCTGATCGTTTGAACCGCCTGGAACGTTTGACGGTTGCCCCAACATGACATTGCGCCCGACGGCAACGAGGATTGCCGCCAATGGAACCGTTGCTGCAATTTTGATGGTTCCACTCCATGACATAAACGTTTGACCAGTTAACTTGACTTTTGTTCAGCAAATAGGCGCTCCTAAAGAAATTTCCATTCGCAGAACGCCGCCGCCTGTCCGCGCGGCTCGCCAGTTTCGGCAGCCAGGTTCCAAATCGTCGCCCGCGAAATTTCAAACCGCCGGCCGCTTTTGGAAATGCGAACTCCGGAGTAATTGTCAATAAAACCGTGGCGTATGGCGTTTTCCAACAGGTATGCACGCTCCTCGCGCCGCGCCGCTTCGGCCGTCAGCCGTGACGGTGTGCGCGTGAATTCCTCCCAGGACATCTCCCAAAGATCCAACGCCGCCTGGTTCCCATAGTTCAAAACCGGGTCGGCTTCTGTTCCGTGCGAAACCACCACGAATGGCGCCTCAAAAACTTTTCGTGCCAGTTCCACTTTTGAAAAATTCCCCGGCAAAATTTCACGCTCGGTTAACTGCCTTAAGCTGCGCGCCAGGAGTTGAGTGTGCGCAACGACCGACTCGGTTTGCCAGATTGTGTTCATCAGCTTTTCATGTGAAACCAATTGTATTGGCTGGAAAAGACCGGCCAATCTGTCGTGATTTCGGAGACGAACATGAACAGAATCAGACCGGCGAGCACGGTAAATTTTACCGCCGTGCCAAACCGGTTCAGAGTGCGGTCAATTCCGAAGATCAACAGCAGCGAAAATGGAATCAGCGCGCCGAGAAACATTCTTCCCGCCTGAAAGAAAGGATGTTCGCGCGATGGATTCTGGCAATTGTGAAAATCGTAAGTGATGGACAGAAACGCGAAAAATCCGAGCGACGCCGCCACGCCGGCGAAGCTGAGCCAGAGCGCCCTGCGTTGCATCTGCCCCACGTCCGCATTCGGTCGGGCCCCGGCCAACGCCGCGACGATCATGACGAGCGACAGAATGGTGTAAAACGCCCCGGCGGCGGGCGATGCCAGTGCGCGGCCATGCCACATAAATTCTCCCTGCCAAAAAGTCCCGAGTTGACCGGACAAGTAAGTCCACATTCCGCCCGGTGAAAAAATCGGATGGCTCCACCAATCGGAAAACGGTTTAACGGTCCAGCCAAGGACGCGGACCTTTGCTGCCGAGCCGGTGAAATCCCCAAAATGAATCTTGCACCATGCCATCCACGCGGCCACCGGTAAAAAAGCGCAGCAAAATAAAGCCACCCATGCCGGCAATCCCGCGCGCAATTGATGGCCTTTTTTCATCTGATATATCTTCCAGAAGACGGGAATAAAGGCGACGGCCAACATCGGCACATTGCTTATTTTGGTCAAAAAAACCGCCGCCATGGACAACCCCGTGGTCGTTCCAAGCCGGAGGCTGGGTTCTTCGGTTTGCCATAATTTGATCACGCAAATAAACACCACGCCAAAGCACACCGGCGATAGAATGTCGTTGTCAATCGAGTAATAGGCCGTCTGCGGCAAAAACGCCACCAACGCCGGCACGCCGGACTGCATGAAGGAGTTATCGGGAAAAATCAGGCGCGCCGCCCTGTAACCCATCCAAACTACCGCCACCACGAATAAAATGTTCAAAAAACGCAGCCAATACACAAGCCGTCCGCCTTCAAACCCGAGCCATCCACCGACCCGCCACCATAAGCCGGTGAGAAGATAATACAATGGTGGTTGTGAGCTTTCCCAATTCGGTCCCTCCCATTTTTGCTCCCGCGCCAGCAGGAGAGGAGCGGTCTTTTCCAGCGGCTGCGTCCACGGCGGCGGTAGAAATTTTCCGCCCGGAAACACTTGGGGCGGCCAGAGGAATTCCTGAGAGCCGTAGATGACAAGGTATTCCATCGCTTCACGGCAAATGGGATCCATTCTCCGTGGAAAATCTCCGTGCGAATACTTCACCGACAGATCCAAGTGCGCAAATTCGTCCACGTTGTTGATGAGTGGAAAGGCGGCGGAATAGATAAAGACGCGGACCGCTGCCAGCGCGCAAAGTAAATAGATGAATTTACGCTCATACGCCCCTGAAACCCTGGTGGTATCATCTTGCATCTCGCGTCAGATTAAAAATCCGCCGCTAAAATCACAAGCCCGCATGAGACGCGTGAGACGGATTCCAGCGGTCTCCTTTGTCCGCGGGGCGGGCGAATCACCTCCGCTTCCTCGCGGTTGGCAATTTTATGGCCAGAGTGGTAGCGAGAAGTGATAGGTTCCGGCGCCGAGCGGAAGCCGCGTAATTGAGTTTTCCGCCGCTCGAACGGGACGGCCGGACTGCCGGACCTCCTGCGGCGGACACGGAAGAATGAGCGTCGCGGAACTGTTCGGTGGAATCGTGATATCGTAAACAATTAGTTGGTTTTCAATCCGCCAGCCTGACGCGATGACGCCGTACGGCGAATCAACCGTGGCCTTGACGCGGGTCAAACGGGATGTGAACTGCGGGGACAGCAAAAAATGTTTGTAACCGGGACTTGAGTCATCGGGCTGAATCCCTCCAGCGCCCGAATAAAGCCACGCCCCCACGGAGCCGAGCGAGTAATGATTGAAGGAGTTCATCGAGGAATCCTGAAAACCCTCTTCCGGCGTCCAGCCATCCCATCGCTCCCAAATGGTGGTCGCGCCGTTCTTCACCGAAAACAGCCACGATGGATAAGTATTGGTCAGAAGCAAGTCCCACACAAGGTCCGGGCGCCCAATTTCCGCGAGCGCGGGACAAATGAGTCCCGTCCCAACAAATCCGGTGGTCAAATGACCCTGCTCCTCGACGTCTTCCGCAAGGCGCCGCGCGGCGGCAACGCGAAGATTCTTGGGCAGCAGGCCAAACTCGAGTGCCAGAATATATCCAGTCTGCGTGTCTCCTTCAACCACGCCATTGGTCGAGACGAAATCATGATCGAAGGCCTCGGTGATGTCTTGGAACAGCTTGTCATACTTCGCCGCGTCGTTCGTCTTCCCGAGCAATGCCGCCGCCCCTGCTGCCAAATGTGCGGAGTTGGCGAAATAGGCCGTGTCCACTACTTCGGTCGGCGTTCGCACCGGCGCAAGATGGTCTCCCACACCGCCGTTCAGAATGAAATCGTGCGACCGACGAACGTTAAAATCAACCCACCGCGCCATGAACGGATAATTGTCCGCCAGAAATGATTTGTCATCATACGCCCGGTACATCGCCCAGGGAATAATCACCCCGGCGTCGCCCCATACCGGCATCGCCGGTTGCGGACGGGAGACGCGTGGAGAGACATCCGCAAAATCGCCGTTGGTCCTCTGTCCATCATCCACATCTACCATCCATTTGGTGAAAAACGCCGCCACGTCGGCATTGCAGGCCGCGGTGGGCGCGAACACTTGGGCGTCCCCCATCCAGCCGAGGCGCTCGTCGCGCTGAGGGCAATCGGTGGGCACACTAAGAAAATTGCCGCGTTGGCTCCAGACGATGTTTTGGTAAAGACGGTTCAATTCGGGATCGGAACTTTCGAAAGTTCCCGTTGCGGGTGTGTCGGAACCAACGACAATGGCCCGGAGATTGTCCGCCTTGAGTTTTCCGGGGTAACCGGTGATTTCAACGTAACGAAATCCATGGAAGGTGAACTGCGGTTCAAACGTCTCCAGGCCCGCGCCGTCCAGCGTGAACTTGTCCGTCGCCAGCGCGGTACGGAGATTTTCAGTGTAGAGCGAACCATCGGGATTGATTGTCTCCCCGTGGCGTACGGTGATCGTGTCGCCGGTCGGGCCGCGTGCCGTCAGCCGTACGTGGCCGACCAGATTCTGGCCAAAATCAACAATCCATGAATTGCCCCAGCGGCTGATTTTTCGCGGCGGCAACTCCATTAGCTCGCGCACGGGCGGGCCAAGTTCCGGGTCGAGCGCCACCGTGTGCTCCTCGACAACGGCATTTGTCCAGATCGAATCATCGAAGGACGGTTGGTCCCAATCATTCACGGCTTTCCGCGCGTCAACGATTTCACCCCATTGTTCATCCGATCCGATGATTTCACCCGGGCCAGCCTTCCAGGAACCATCGGTGGCGGTGACGTCCGTAGTCCCATCCGTGTAGGTGATCTCGATTTGGGCGTCGAATGCCGGTTTTGTGCCGTATTGCGCCAAGCCCATCCAACCAACCCGGCCGGCATACCAACCGTCGCCGAGCACCGCGCCGAGGGCATTTGGACCCGGATGAATCAGGCCGGTGACATCGTAGGTTTGAACCATTACGCGTTTGGAATAATCGGTCCAGCCAGGCGCCAGCAGATCGTCGCCAACCCGGCGTCCGTTGATGCATGTTTCGTAAACACCCAGCGCTGTCGCGTAAAGCCGCGCTTTGGCAATCGGTTTGATCGCCATGAAATTTTTCCGCAGATAACGGCCCGGCCCGACGGTGGTGTTGCAGTATTTTGATGGTTGCGCGGCGTAGGGCGCCAGGACGGTTGCTGCCGCCCAGCCCGAATCGTCTGAACCAGGCGCAAACCAGTCACCGCCGGGGGCAACGGCGGCCTTCCATGAGCCGTCAGTGTTGAATTCGATCCGCCGGCCATCCTGCAATTCGATGACCCCGTGGGCGGCTATGGCGTTTCGTCCCGCCTCGCCGCGGTCGTACCGGATGGCATTCCGCACGGCAGCGGAGCCAATGGCGATGGTATTTGTGCCGGCCTTCAATTGGTTCCAAACCTCCGCATGAAGCGGCGCTGTCAGGCTGGTGAAACCTTCGTGCGTAGGATGGCCGTTCACATAAATTGTAATTCGACCGTCAGCCGCCGCGTCAATCGTCGCGGACCGGATGACCGCGTTGGTCGGAAGGCCGATGGCGATCCGGATCGCTGCGGCTTCATCGGCGGCGGAACCGGCATTGATCCAATACGATTTTGCCAGCGCGCATTCTTCAACGTCGTACCGTGGCAAATCAGCGGTAATCCACCGGCCGTCCCAATCGGTAGCGGTGTCAAGCAAGCCCAGTTCGAATGAAGCCACGCCGCTCCAGGCGGTGGGTCGGCCATCCTTGTCCCAGACGCGGACCTGCCAGAAAACCTGCGACCGCGACCCCAGCGCTTTGCCATTCCATGGAACAAGAACTGATTGACCCGAGTCAATTTTCCCGGAATCCCACAAATCGGGCGGACCGTTCTTTAGGCCGGACAGGGAGGAAGCGGCGCGAATTTGCCAGGCAACCTGGATTTCGCCGGCGCGGTCGGAACGAAGCTTCCACGATAAACGCGGCTGTCGATTGCCGATGCCGATGGGATTGGCCAGGTGTTCGCAGGTCAGCGCGTAAATTCGGACTGGCGAAAGAATTTCCGCCCGGATTGAACCAGCCAGGCACATAGCCGCCATGAGGCAGAATATTCGCCGTGTCATGGAGTTGCCAATTGCCACGACGGAGCAATTTCGTCGTCGAGCGAATTCGGAACCGCGCCGGCCAAAAGTTTCCGTTCGGCGAGAATCCCGATCATGGCGGCGTTGTCAGTGCAGAAACTTTTTTCGGCCGGATGAAAATCGAAACCGAAACGCCGGCAGGCGCGCGACAATTCATCCCGCAGGGCGCGATTGCAACTGACCCCGCCGGAAGCGGTAACGCAGCGCACGCCCTCGCGTTGGGCGGCGCGGATCGTCTTTTTCACCAGTACATCCACGATGGCGGCCTGGATGCCCGCGCACAGGTCGCGGAGTCTTTGCGCATCCTCCAAAAGACGCGGATTGTCGCGCAAAAAATAACGGACGGACGTTTTCAAGCCGCTGAAACTGAAATCATCACCCGCTTCGTTCAGCAGCGGACGTGGAAAATCGTAGGCCGCCGGATTTCCATCTTCTGCGAGTTTGTCAATCTCCGGCCCGGCTGGGTAAGGAAGTCCCATGAGCTTGCCGGTTTTGTCAAAGCATTCGCCCGCGGCATCGTCCATCGTCGAGCCTAGCACCCGATGTTTTAGTTCGGACTCGGCCAAGACCAGGAGTGTGTGGCCGCCGCTGACGATCAGCGAGACATTGGGCTGGAACAGTTCAAAATGGGCCGCGGGCGGGTCACCGCTGGTCCACGGCGAATACAGATGCGCCTCATGGTGGTGAATGCCGATAAACGGTTTGCGGAGCGCAAAGGCAATGGCTTGGGCGGCCTTGAATCCCACAAGCAACGCCGTCGGCAATCCCGGCCCCTGCGTGGCGGCGACGGCATCTACTCCGGCTGCTGAAATTTTCGCCTCGCTCAAGGCGGCGCGCGCCACCGGCAAAAAATTTCTCAAATGCTCGCGCGCGGCCAGTTCGGGCACCACGCCTCCATATTCGGCGTGCAACTGGATTTGCGATGAGACGGAGTTGGACAAAACGCTTCCGTTTCGCACCACAGCGGCGCTGGTTTCGTCGCAGGAGGTTTCAATCGCCAATAGGGTCATTCGCCGAAGGGCGCTCAATTGGCCGCCAGTTTTTGTGGCGGCGCCATTTGGCCATAGAGCAATAGGCTCCGCAATAAATCGTTGGCCCGATTGAGCTGCGTATCCTGGACTTCTTCAATGCGGATGCGATTGGTTTCGTCGAGCGATTCGACGCCGCCCGGCGCCCGCTGAATCAGCAGCGCGGCCTCCTCCTCGTCACTGATGGGTACGTAAATGTCCGGCGTGATGCCCTGCGCCTGGATGACGCGATGACTTGGCGTGTAATACTTGGCCGTGGTCAACTTGAGCGCCCAGCCGTCATCCAGCGGGAAGATGCTCTGTACCGAGCCTTTGCCGAATGTCTTTTGGCCCAGAACGACGGCACGGTGCAAATCCTGCAAACAGCCGGTGACAATTTCCGCCGCACTTGCGCTGCCGAGATTGGCAAGAATGACAATGGGTTCCCCGTGCAACTCGTCACCGTGGCCCTCCGCCAGCCGGATGGAATCTTCACGCGGATCGCGGCCTTCAGTGGAAACAATCAATTGTCCGCGCGGCAAAAATTTTTGAGCCACATTCACAGCCTCATCAAGCAAACCGCCGGGGTTCCAGCGCAAATCCAAAATCAGCGCCTGCATGCCTTGCCCCTGCAATTTGCGCAACGCCCTTTCCAGCTCCTCACCCGTTCCATCCCCGAATTCGATGATCCGCACGTAACCGATTTTGTCCGCGCCCAGTGGAAAATCCTGTTCGCCGTTAATGTCTTTGACCATGTCCATGTGGATGACGGACCGGGTGAGCGTCAGGGTCTTTTCCGCGCCGGTAGTGGGGCGTTGGAGGGTGACGGTCACGCGCGTGCCCGGCGCCCCGCGCAATTGTTTCACGGCATCAGTCAACGGCGTTTGCACGACTTCTTTGCCGTCAATCTTCACGATGCGGTCGCCCGGCAAAATACCCGCGCGAAATCCCGGCGAATCATCCATCGGCGCGATCACCGTGATGTAGCCGTCCTTCATTTCGACCACGATGCCCAGGCCGCCGAATTGTCCCTCGGTATCGTCCTGTAACTCCTGGTAGTCGTCCGCGTCAAGAAATTCGCTGTGCGGGTCCAGCGAGTTGATCATCCCTTTGAGCGCCGATTCCACCAGGCTCTGATACGTCAGATTGGTGCCATCCACGTATTCGGTGCGCACCTTTTCCATCACCTGGCTGAACACGTCCAGGCTGGACATTTCTGAATCCCCCTGCGGCGCCAGCTTTGGCGAACTGAAATAAATTCCCGCGCCGATCGCAAGATTCAACGCAAGCAGAACAATTACCGAGCCAAAAACTAATCGTCGTTTCATTAAACGCTGAATTTACTATGAATTATTTTTGCCGCAAGAGAAGTTCGATAAACGGCACGTCGCCGGGCACCGTCACCTTGGGATTGGGCGTCGCAGAGGGAACCAGTTGCACCGGCTGGCCGATCAATTCACACGCCGCCGTGTCGTCGGTAAAAATCACGTCTTTCTCGCGGGCGGCGGCAATGGCGCGGCGAATGATTTCTACGCGAAACGTTTGTGGCGTCTGCACCGCCCATAGCTTCGAGCGGTCCAGTGTCCGCAAAACCGTCCGGCCATCTCCGGATTCCTTGATCGTATCGGTCATCGGTTGCGCCACCACCGCCGCGCCGGTCTGTTGCGCGGCGGACAAGGTGGCGGCAATCGTCTCAACCGTAACACAAGGCCGCGCCGCGTCGTGAATGGCGACGATTTCGGCGCCCGGCGAAAGCGCCTCAAGCCCGTTCCAGACCGAATCCTGCCGTTCCAGGCCGCCCGCCACAATGCGAAACGGCTTCTGGAAATAAAATCTTTCCGCCAACGTTTCAAATTCCTTTTGCCGTCCCTCTCCGACAATCACGATGATTTCGTCAATGCACTTCGCATCGTTGAATCGTTGCCACGTATGTGCGATGATCGGACGCCCCGCAAGTTCCAGAAACAACTTGTCCGCGCCCATGCGCGTGCCTTTGCCGGCGGCAACAAGAATGGCAGCGTTCATTTCGGAAAGTCTAGAGTCGAAGACGGAATATAGTCACATCATTTTTTAAGAAACCTTCGCCATCATACCTTTCGCCGCTTCCCCACGCGGCTCAAGTTGCCAGGCTCGGAAGTCCGCGCTACGCCGCCGGTTGCCAATCCAAAATTCTCAATTGGATGGCGCAAGCGCCGTTGAATTGATTGAGTTGAGGCTGAAAGGCCAGATCAAATTTTCCGACCGGCAGCGAAGCCCCGCCACCGTTCCACCAGACTGCTTCCCTGGTCGTCCCGCCGTCGTTGACCCACATTTTTACGTGTCGCTTCTCTGCGCCAATGCGTTGAAGCGGCCGCGCATGGGATAAATTGCGCGCGCAAAATTGCGCCGTGGGATTTCCTTGGCCGCACGGTTTCATCTTTTCAAGTTCTGCAAGGGTTTGAAGCCCCATTTCATCCAAACCAACCTCGGCATCCAACCGCAGCGACGGCTGCAAATCGTCCGCCTTGAGCACTCGCCGGGCGAGATTGTTTAACTTTTCTCGCAACAAATCAATTTTCTCCGGCAAGATGCTCAACCCCGCGGCCATCGCATGACCCCCGTGGCGCACCAGTAAACCGTCGCACTCGCGCAATGCCGCGGCCAGGTCGAATCCGGCAATGCTGCGGCCCGACCCGCGCATTTCGCCGTTTTCGCCGCCAATGATGATGGTGGGCCGGTAAAATTCCTGCAACACCCGCGAAGCGACAATGCCCACCACGCCGATGTGCCAGAGCAATTGCCCCTCGACGATGACAAAATCGCTTTGCGGGTTGAATTTGGCGCGGAGGGTGGCAATGACCTGCTCCACGATGCTCTTTTCAATCTTTTGCCGCTCGCGATTTTGCCCATCCAGATTTTTGGCCAGCGGCGCGGCCTCCTCCAAATTTTTGGCCAGCAGCAAATGGAGAGCGCCTTCCGCCGTTTCCAAACGCCCGGCGGCATTGAGGCGCGGGGCGAGTTGAAAACCCACGTCGTAAGTGCCGATTTTATCCCGGGTCTGGGCAGCCTGCTTCAGCGCCACAATCCCGGGTCGCTGCGATTGATTGAGTTGCCGCAAGCCGGCGGAAACCAGAATGCGGTTCTCGCCCGATAGCGGAACCAAATCGGCAATGGCGCCGAGCGCAACCAAATCAAGGAGCGGCTTCAAATCAAATTCCGCCGCGCCAGGAAGGTTCGTTTCGCGCCCGTGTTTCAAAACTGCGTGCGCCAGCTTGAAAGCGAGTCCCACGGAACAAAGCTCGCAAAAATTTCCATTCAATTGCGGATTGACCAGCGCCGCGGCGTCCGGCGCAGGGTCGGAAACCTGGTGATGATCCAGGACAATCACCTCCACGCCACGCTCGCGAAGCGTCCGGATGGTTTCGACAGCGGTCGAACCGCAATCAACAGCCAGCAGGAGTGTTTTGGAATTGGAGTTGCCGGAAGTTTCGCCAACAAATTTCTTCAGGCAGTTCTCCGCTCCGTCCGCGCTCAAACCGTAGCCTTCCTCCAACCGGTTCGGCAGATAAAAATCCACGCGCCAGCCGAGCGGGCGCAACACTTCCACGAGCAGGGCGGTGGAGGTGATGCCATCCACGTCATAGTCGCCGAAAATCACGAGCGATTTGTCCTGCGCGCGCGCGCGAAAAAGCCTCTCCACGGCTTTGTCCATGTCGGGTAGCAAAAACGGATCGGCCAGATTTTTGAGGCGTGGCGCCAGGAAATTTTCCGCCGCGGCAGACTCGCTGAAACCTCGATTGAGCAGGCATTGCGCCAGCAGCGGGGAGACTTTGAGTTTCGACGCCAGTTGTCCGGCGAGCAACGGTTGCGACGGCGCGAGCGACCATCTGAATTTCATTTTAATTTTTGGCGGACCGGAACCAACTTGAAACCAAAATGGGTCCCCGGCAACAACATTTTTTACTCCAATGAATCGGAGGACTCTGCCGACAATCGGCATTTCTTTTTCATTGCGAATCGTTAAAATCATTTCGTGAAACTCCTGTTCATCGGGGACATCGTCGGACAGCCGGGACGCAACGCCGTCAAGACGCTCCTGCCAAAATTGCGCGAACAACTCGGATTGGATTTTGTCATCGCCAATGGCGAAAATTCCGCCGGCGGCGCGGGCGTCACCCCCAAAACCGCCGGGGAAATTTTTTCCGCCGGCGTGGATGTCATTACCAGCGGCGACCATTTATGGGACCAGAAGGAAGTGGCCGAATTGCTCGCCAACGAAAAACGATTTCTTCGTCCGCTGAATTATCCCGCCAACATTCCCGGACACGGCAGCGGTGTTTTCCCAATTCAAAATGCAAGAATTCAAACGCCCCTAACGATAGCCGTGCTCAATGTCCAGGGCCGGACGTTTATGCAACCGCAATTGGAGAATCCTTTTGTGCTGGCGATTGAGGAGGTGAAAAAATTGCGCGAGCACACGAAGATCATTTTCGTGGACTTTCACGCGGAGGCGACCTCGGAAAAGATTGCGTTCGCGCGGATGCTGGACGGGCAGGTGAGCGCGGTGATTGGCACACACACGCACGTGCAGACGGCGGATGAGCAGATTTTCCCGGGCGGCACGGCGTATCTGAGCGACGCCGGTTTTACCGGCCCGCACGAGAGCGTGCTGGGGCGGGAAATCGGGCCGGTGATCCAGCGATTTCTCACCTCGGTGCCGCAACG
>JASHVW010000089.1 GCA_030044395.1 Verrucomicrobiia bacterium | reverse complement strand
GGCTCCGGAGGCCGACGCTCTATCCAGTTGAGCTACGCGCGCAAGGCCGCGCTTGGATGGCACGGCAAGCAACCGGAAGAATAGGCCGGAAAGCAAAAAGCGGAAAGCAAAAATTGTGCTGGCGGCCAGTTCACGGCAAACCTTCCCCCTGTTTCCGCTTTCCCCTTTCCGGTCCCCGCCTTTCCCTCTATGTTTGGGCGCATGAGCGATACCACCTTTGTCATGCGCGAAGATCCCTGGCGCATTTTCAGGATCATGGCCGAATTCGTGGACTCTTTCCAAACCCTCTCCCAGGTCGGCCCCGCCGTCACGATTTTCGGGTCGGCCCGCATCAAAGCGAACGACAAATATTATCGCGCCGCCACGTCCATCGGAAAAAAGCTGGCGCAACACAACCTGGCCATCATCACCGGCGGCGGCCCGGGCATCATGGAGGCGGCGAACAAGGGCGCGAGCCGGGGCGGCGGAAAATCCGTGGGCCTCAACATCGAGTTGCCCAGGGAGCAATTCGCCAATCCTTTCTCAAATGTCCCCATCCATTTCCATTACTTCTTTGCGCGCAAAGTCTGCTTTGTGAAATACAGCCTGGGTTTCATCTATATGCCCGGCGGATTCGGCACGCTCGATGAATTGTTTGAAGTGCTCACCCTCGTGCAAACGGAGCGCATCCCCCAATTCCCGCTGATTCTCTTCGGCAGCAATTATTGGCGCGGCCTGCTGAGATGGGCCAGGTCCCAGATGCAGACCGAGCACAGCTTCATCAGCCCCGGCGACCTGGATTTGTTGAAAGTCACCGACGATACCGACGAAGTCGTGCGCATCATCATCGAATACGAACGGCATTCCGGCGCTCCGGGGCTGCCGCAGGCATTTGCATGACCCATCCGCTCGTCGAAGAATTTCCCACCGCGCACACGCCTGAATCGCTCGTCGAACGGCTGCGGGGGATGCCGGAACCTCTCCCCATCGCCCGCGGAATCGCGGCGCGGAGAGAGAGTAGTGCGCGCGAGGTCGTTTTATTGCGCAGCAATTCGTTCGATTCGCCGCGGGACCGCTATTCGTTCGTGGCGGCCAATCCGTTCTTGACGTTCTGCTCGTACGGCTCGCAATGCGAATTGCGCCGCGACGCCGATGTCCGCGTTCATTTCGGAAATCCGTGGCAGATTCTCGACGCGCTGATGGCGCGATTCGAATTGTTGGATGAGATTGACCTGCCCTTTCCGCTCGGCGGTTGTTTTGGTTTTTGGGGGTATGACCTGAAAAACTTCAGCGAACCCAAACTGCCGCGCCGGGCGGCCCGCGACCTCGAATTGCCGGACTGCCACGTTGGTTTTTATGACAGCCTCGTGGTGTTTGATCATCAACTCGGCAAAGCCTTTATCGTCTCCACCGGATTGAAAGCCGACGGTTCGCGCAGCGAAAAACGGGCAAGGCAGCAGCGGGAATTTTGGCGGCAGCAGATGTCCGGCAGCCCGGATTTTCCAGCGGACAATTTTCCCAAACCTGATACAGACAATTCAACCGCTTCCAATTTTTCGCGCGCCGATTTTATTTCCGCCGTCTGTCGGGCGCAAAAATACATCCGCGCGGGCGACATCTACCAGGTCAACCTCTCGCAACGATTCATGGCCGGGTCCGGCACGCCGGGATGGGAATTTTTTCATCGTTTGAGCGCCATGTCACCCGCGCCCTATGCCGCCTTTCTCGACTTTGGCGGATATCAAATCGTTTCGAGTTCGCCGGAACAATTTCTGCGGATGAGCGGTCCCCAAATCGTCACGCGTCCAATCAAAGGCACGCGCCCGCGGGACGCCGATGCCACGCGGGACGCGCAGCTTGCCTACGAGCTGCAAACCAGCCCCAAGGAACTGGCGGAATTGGTGATGATTACCGACCTGCTGCGGAATGACCTGGGCAAGGTCTGCGACTTCGGCTCGGTGCGCGTGCCGGAACTGGCGACGCTCGAGAAGTTCGCGCAGGTGCATCACCTCGTTTCGACCGTGGAGGGGCGTCTGCGGAAGGGCATGACGCATTTTGCCGCCTTCGCGTCGTGTTTCCCGGGGGGCAGCATCACCGGCGCGCCGAAATTTCGCGCGATGGAAATCATAGACGAACTGGAACCGGTATCGCGCGGGCCCTATTGCGGCAGCCACGGCTATTTGGGGTTCAATCGCGAAAGCCAGTTGAGCATCACAATTCGCACCGCGGTTTGTGCCGGCGGCAAAATCCACTACCACGCCGGGGCGGGAATCGTGGCGGATTCAAACCCGGAGGCTGAGTACGAGGAAACGCTGGCCAAAGCGCGTGGGTTCCTTCGGGCTTTGAAGTTTCGGCAACCCTCAACGCGCGCGGGTGAATCGCGGCATGATCACATTTCTCAACGGTAAATTTGTGGCCGATGAACGCGCCGTGGTTTCGGTTTTTGACCGCGGCTTTCTCTATGGCGACGGTTTGTTTGAAACCATTCGCATCGCCAACGGCCGGCTGTTCCGCTGGCGCGAGCATTGGAAGCGTCTGAAAGGCGGAGCGGAATTTTTGAAGATTCGATTGCCTTTCGGCCGGGAAGAGCTGCGCAGGCTGGCCGGACAAGTGGTTGCCAAGAACAAAATGCCCGAAGCGATCTTGCGCCTGACGCTTTCGCGCGGCGTCGGGACACGCGGATATTCGCCACGGAAAGCGGACCGCCCGACGCTGGCCATCACGTTGCATCCGGCGCCGAAGTCCGGCGTCGAGAAGCCGGTGCGATGGAAGTTGATGGTTTCTTCGGTCCGGCTTTCAGTGGACGATCCGTTGGCGCGGTTCAAAACGTCCAACAAGCTTCCCCAAATCCTCGCGCGGGCCGAGGCGGACGCGGCGGGGGCGGATGAAGCGCTGTTATTGAACACCAGGGGATTCGTGGCGGAGGGGGCGGGCAGCAATCTGTTCTGGGTCGAGCGCGGAACCGTTTGCACCCCGCCACTTACGGCGGGAATCCTGCCAGGCGTGACGCGCGCGGTGGTTGGTGAACTCTGCCGGAGGCTGGAAATTCCCATCATTGAAAAGAATATCCGGTTGAAAGAATTGAGCCACACGGATGGTGTTTTTCTGACGCTGACCTCACTGGGAATTGTCGCCGGGGAATCGTTGGACGGCAAAGAGTTGAAGCAATCGCCGTTGGTCATTCGATTGGCGGAGCGATACAACCGGTTGTTTTTTTAGAGCAAAAATTCTTGAAATTTTCGGGCG
>JASHVW010000088.1 GCA_030044395.1 Verrucomicrobiia bacterium | reverse complement strand
TATTCTTCCACACGATTGCTTTCCGGGCAATTGAACGTTTGTTCGAGATGTGAAAAGCGCCAAACCTATTCTGATTGGTTCCATGAACGCTTCTAAAAGCGGCGGCCATCGGGCTAATTATTAGTTCCACTTAAGAGATAAAATTGCTGCTGGTTTTTTGGAAACACCGTGTTGGCGCCCGTGAAGGTGAAGTTGTTGGCGCCCGTCGCTACGTTGGTGGACACCGCCAGCCACTGGCTGACCGGCAGCAGGAGGTTGGTGCTGGTCAGCAGATAATAGGTTGCTCCCGCCTGCGCATTGGTTCCGCTGATGTCCAGGTTGCCTCCGGCCATAATGATACCGGTTATCGTCGGCGGAACAGTGGGAGGTATGGGTGCCGATACCACGCTCAACGTGCCGGCAGCCGGGTCGGGCCCAAAACCAAACCGAACAGCCCGGCATTTGAAAGAACAGCCGCATACCGCGCCATCAAGAAAGCCTTCCTGCATGAACACGTTGCTCTCATAATCGAATGGGGCGTGGGCGAGTGGCTAAACTCACGCCTCGGTCCCCCTTGTCAGGCCAATTTCAATCGTAGCCCACTCTCGATTCGAGAAACAATTGAACATTTGTTCGACATTTTCCAAGTCACGCTCCTCATGTTGCGGCCTTCGAGCCCGTCGCGGTTCCCATAGGTTTCCGCTTCAGTTCGCGCGGCTGGTTTGAGTTGCCCCGGTTAGGGACTTGGTCCAAATCCGGATGTGGCCGATGTAAGTGTCCATTCGGTGGGTCGGACGGTGTCCTTGTACATAGACCCCGTCCTTGAAATAAAAATCACCCGCGCCGTTGTCTTTCTGCGTCCACACCAACGTCTTGTTGATCCACACTCTAATGGTGCGGGCAGGCACGTTGTGTTCCACGTTCAGTTGGAACCATTTGTTGGCGAGATTTCCCGCGACCTCCGTCCGGTTGTAAATACGGAGCGACCCGCCGTCATCCGCAAACCAGAAGAGCATGAAGGTCGTCGCGCCATGCGCCGGCGTCTCCGCATTGCCGGTATGTATCTGGAAAACGCAAAAACTGTTCTCGTTGGCCGGAACCATCTCCATGGATTGATATTGGATGTCGGCGTCCCGGTAATCCGGCTCGAAACGCTGCTCCGTCCGCGGTTTGGTGTGGTTTCCCACCTCAAATGCCCCGTCGTTGCTGAACGTTTCACAGTGATAAATGTCGTTGGTGAACCAATATCTCTCGCCCCTGGCCGCGTTTGTCGGCCATTGGACTTTGAAAGCCACCGGACAGGCGTTCCAGCCCGTTCCGCCTCCAAGTTGTGCCGCCGCGCTCCCGGCCCCGGCTATCAAAAAAAACACCCAAAGGCAGCGACGGGCTGTCAAAAGCCAATTGGTACCATTGCTACCAGGAAATCGTAACGGAAAATTCATAAAGCTCAGACAATCCTCTCTCCGGTCTGATTTTCACTCAATGTCCGGCGCGCCGCGAATCGTCAACACCAAGGTCGAGGAAATTTTGTCCGGAGCGGATTCGGGGAGCGAAACGATGACGCCGTTCGAATCACTGACGGCCTTCAGCCTTTTATGCCAGCCAAACCAGTTGGCTTTCAACAGATAGGCGTGGACCGCGTGGTTTTTTAATCCCGGCACGGACAACTGCCCGTCCGTAGGCCAATCCCAGACATGCAGATAGAGGGTGGCGCCATCAGCGTTGGTTTTTTCGGTGCAGCGGCCCCACGCGAAAGGGTGGCCAAATGGACTTGCGCTGGTGCCATAAATTGCCTGGCCGTTTACCTTCATCCAGCGCCCCATCTGCTGCAAACGGTCCACTTCCGGCGGGGGAATGATTCCAGTGCTCGTCGGACCCACGTTGAGAAGATAATTTCCGCCTTTGCTGGCAATGTCCACCAGGTTATGGATCAACGTTTCGGCGCTCTTGAAATTATGGTCCGTGGACTTGTATCCCCAAGTCCCGTTGATGGTCATGCAGGTTTCCCAGTCCCCCGGAAGGCCGTTCGTCGGAATCTTTTGCTCCGGCGTTTGGTAATCACCCGTCAGGCGTTTTGCGTCCAGCCGGTTATTCGTGATGATCGCCGGCTTCAACGTCAGCAACGGCAATAGTTTCTCGACCCGTTCGGGCGTCATGCCGATCGGCGTGTCCCACCATAAGACTGCCGGCGTGTCCGGTCCATAATTGCTCAACAATTCGGTCACCTGCGGCACATCCACGTTCTCGATGTACTTGTCAAAGCTGCCCTCCTGGGCCGGGTCCCAATGATGCTGCGCGTCCACATCATTGTCCGGATGCTTGTTCGCCGCCGCCCCGCCCGGGTGATGCCAATCCTGGGCCTCTGAATAGTAAAATCCCAGCCTGATATGGGCCTTTCTGCACGCGACCGCCAGTTCCGCCAGCGGGTCATGGTGCCACGGCGTTGCGTCGTATATGTTGAAACCGTCCACGTGGGTGTGAAACATGGCAAATCCGTCATGATGCTTCGCGGTAATCACGATATATTTCATGCCGGCATTTTTCGCGATTTTCACCCATTGATCGGCGTTGAAATTTGTCGGGTCAAATTGTTTCGCGAAGGCCGCGTACTCGGCGACCGGGATGTTGGCCGTCCGCATAATCCATTCCCCCGCGTGGTCAACCGGTTGGTCCTGATAGACGCCCGCCGGCACCGAATAGACGCCCCAGTGAATGAACATCCCGAATTTCGCGTGCCGCCACCATTGCATCCGCTGGTCATGCGTCGGCCCGTAATCCTGCTGCCACATTTCGTACGCGGGATCATTCGTGTCCGCGCCATGGCAGGTGGCGCTGGAAAATAAAATGGCTGGGACCGCGGCAAAAATCAGCGTTGTCCCAAACGAAAGCAGCCATGTAGCAATTCTTTTCATGATGGTTAAATATGTTAATCTATGAGACGTGACGCGGACTGCCTGGTCAAGGTTTCAATGGTTGAACGTTTGTTCTATAGCCACCGCCATGGTGGAACGCCAAATTATTGCACGATGAAAACCATTCAACCGCCTGCATGATCATGTTCCGGGCTGGCATCTTGTTTCTCTCCTTTTACTCCGCCGCCGCCGTCGTGGCTGGGACAACATTCAGCGTGGCGCAAATAGATCGCGACCGGATTCTGGCGGCGGCCGGCAATGCGCTCACCGTTTCCCCGGTCACGATTACAGAATTTCGCGCCAGGTTGAGCGAAGGGGGGCCCCATGACTACTACTCGAACGGTGACTACTGGTGGCCCAACCCCAATACCACCAACGGACTGCCTTACGTCCAGCGCGACGGACAAAGCGACCCGGGCAATTTCAACAAACATCGCGATTGCGTTCAGCAGTTGCACGACGCCGTCGCGGCGCTGGGCGCTGCGTATAAGGTTACGGGTGATGACCGGTATGCTGCCAAAGCGGCCGAATTGCTGCGCGTTTTTTTCCTGGACCCGGCCACGCGGATGAATCCGAGCTTGCAATACGCGCAGGCGGTCCCCGGCGTCTCCTCGGGACGCAGCTTCGGAATTATCGACACCTTGCATTTGATCGAAATTCCGCGCGCCGTCGAGGCGATGGAAAAATCGCCTGCCTTTCCCCAGGAAGTTGCCAATGGATTGAGAAAATGGTTTTCAGAGTACATCTTGTGGATGAGAACCAGCAAAAACGGAATCGAGGAATCAAACGCCTCAAACAATCATGCCGTTGCGTATTGGCTGCAAATCGCCGTGTTCGCCCAATTCACCGGTGATCAACCCGACCTTGCCGAATGCCGCAGTCGGTTCAAGGACGTTTTTGTCGCCAAACAAATGGCCCCGGATGGAAGCTTTCCACGCGAACTCGCGCGCACCAAGCCTTATGGGTATTCCATATTCCAGTTGGACAACATGGCAACTCTTTGCCAAGTCCTTTCGACTCCCGGGGATAATCTCTGGCAATTTGAGCTGCCGGACGGACGGGGCATTCGCAAAACCATGGCTTTTATGTATCCCTATCTGCTGGATAAAAACAAATGGCTGGCCGATGGCCACCGCAAGGATATTCAGGCATGGAATGGCTGGCCCGTCCGCCAGCCGTCGTTGCTCCTTGCCGGATTGGCATTGGGTGAGCAAAAATACCTGGACCTCTGGCGC
>JASHVW010000087.1 GCA_030044395.1 Verrucomicrobiia bacterium | reverse complement strand
TGGAGCCAGAAATACAATTTGGTCTGGGACAGGATCTTGGGGCTGAATTTATTTCCTGCTTCTGTTGCGCAAAAGGAGATGAAATTCTACAAGACCATGGAGAATCCATACGGCCTTCCGCTTGATGATCGCAAAACCTATACAAAATTGGATTGGACGTGCTGGACCGCGACGCTGACTCAAAACCGTGAGGATTTTGAAGACCTGATTAATCACGTTGTTGCGTTTTTAAATGACACGCCGGACCGCACGCCAATGACGGACTGGTATCAAACCATCTCGGCGCGGAGGGTTGGATTTGACGCACGGCCCGTTGTCGGCGGGGTATTTCTCCAAATGCTTTACAACAAGGCGGACTGGCAAAAATATGCCGGGCGAGATGAGACCCGGGCTTCAAACTGGGCGGCCATTCCGCCCAAGCCCAAAATCACGGTAATCCTTCCCGCGGCAGACAGACAACCGGCGATGTGGAGCTACACAACGGCGAGGCCGGCGGACGGGTGGATGAATCCGGGTTTCGATGATTCGTCGTGGCAGCGCGGTCAAAGTGGATTTGGCACACCGGGAACACCCGGCGCGGTCATCGGGACCATTTGGCGAACCGATGACATCTGGCTGCGGCGGGAAGTGGATTTGCCCGCGGCAAATTACGACGATTTGGAGGGATGGCTTCATCACGATGAAGATATCGAGGTTTATATCAACGGCGTGCTCGCCTTTAAGGCCCCTGGATTTATCACGAACTATGACAGGTATCCTTTGACGGCGGAAGGAAAAGCCGCGCTCAAACCCGGCAAAAATCTGATTGCCATGCACTGTCATCAAACGGTTGGCGGACAATATGTGGATTTCGGCCTTGTGGACGTTCAAACCAATTAACCGGCGTGAGAGTGACGACCAAGGTGATTGCCCCGGCGATTCTGGCGATGCTGGTTGGCGGATTCGCGGCCGACCCGCTCGAACTTCCCTCTCCCGCCAATCTTCCGCCAACGGGCATCGTCACAAATCGCGAGCCTCTGATGGCGACACCGTTTGTGGCGCTTTCCCTGGGGAGCGTGCGGCCACGGGGCTGGCTTCTCAAGCAATGTGAATTGCAACGCGATGGCCTTACCGGGAATGCGGAGATGCTTTATGCGGATGATATTGGGACCAACAATGCATGGCTCGGAGGGACTGGAAATGATTGGGAGCGAGGCCCGTATTATTTCAAAGGGCTGGTGGCCCTTGCCTACACGTTGAACGACGCGGGCCTTAAACGGAAGGCGCAAAAATGGATGGACTGGCTGCTCGACCATCAGCGTTCGGACGGGTACATCGGACCACTTTCCAACGACGATTGGTGGCCGCGGATGATTGCCACGTACGCGTTAAGGGACTACTACGAGGCCACCGGCGATCCGCGTGTGCCGGTGGTGTTGAGCAATTATTTTCACTATATGCTTGCCAATCTCCCGTCGCGTCCACTGGTTGATTGGGGGCGGGCGCGGGCGGGAGATGAAATGGACGTGGCTCTCTGGCTCTACAATAGGACCGGCGATACCAATCTGCTGGCCCTCGTCAATTTGTTGCATCAGCAGGCCTATGATTGGACGGGGATTTTTACAAGCAATAACTTTGTTCTTTATGGGACGGATTATCAACCCAAGCACAATGTGAACATCGAAGAGGCGCTTAAGATGCCGGCCGTTTATTACCAGGCATCCGGACAGCCAGGCGATGAACGCGCGATTACGCTCGGGATTGACAATTTGATGCGGGAAAACGCCCTGTCCTTTGGCATCAACAGCGGGACTGAATTTGTGTCCGGCGACTCCAGTATCCAGGGTGTCGAATTATGCGCCATTGTTGAAGCCATGCTCAGTCTTGAAACTGCTGTGCGCATTACGGGTGATCCCTTGCTAGGCGACCGATTGGAAACGATTACTTTCAATGCGCTTCCCGCCGCCCTGGCAAATAATATCAAAGGCATTCAATATTATACGGTGCCAAATAATGTCATTGCGATTTATGGGGGCCATGGATTTAACGAGGATTACCCAAACGCCACGCTTCCCGGTCCTTATTCGGGTTATCCCTGTTGCCGCTACAATTTTCACATGGGCTGGCCGAAATTCATCCAAAATTCCTGGGCCGCCACCGCCGACGGCGGCCTGGCGTTGATTGCCTATGGTCCCACAGTGGTTAACGCCATGGCCGGCGGCTCGCAAGTCCAAATCATCGAAGACACGAGTTATCCGTTTGAAGAACAAGTGCGGCTCCATATTTCCGTGAGCAATTCCGCGGCGTTTCCACTCGTGCTGCGAATTCCGGGTTGGTGCAGCAACGCGACCGTCTCGGTAAACGGCCAGGCGCAGTCCGGTATTTCCTCCGGCTCGTTCTTCCGGATGCAGCGCGACTGGGTCAACGGAGATTCTGTAGTTGTCAATTTGCCGATGCCGATTCAAACACTCGCCGGCCCGAGCCGGGCCGTCGCGATCAATCGCGGGCCGCTTGTTTATTCGTTGCGTATCGGCGAAAAATGGACGGTTCGCACATCCGATCCGCACGGATTGGGTTTCGACGAGTTTGAAGTGCATTCCACCACCCCGTGGAATTATGCCCTGCAATTGGACCCGGCGAATCCTGACGCTTACCTGACGTTCACGAACTTCGCGGCAACACCGGCGAACCCATTTGATCCGGCGCAGCCTTCGGTTGGGCTGCTTGCCTGGGCGCGGCGATTGCCGGACTGGACCATTGGTTGGCGGGGCACCCAGGCGTTTGAGCCACCTGTCAGTCCGGTTGCCTCCACGAACCCATTGGAGGCCGTCATGCTGGTCCCCTTTGGCTCGCAGCACATGCGGCTGAGTTGGTTTCCTTATTTGGGAGTTCCATCGCCCACGACAGGCTCCTTCACCGAAAATTTTGATTCTTCCTGGTGCGAGCGCTGGACGACGTTCGGCGGAAATTGGTCCGCGCGCAATGGCGTTTTGAGCACGGTGCCGGGTTCGGCAGATGGCGCCAAGGCGCTCGCCATGGCGACGGCGTTCACCAACTTTACTTATGAAGGGGACGTCCGAGTGGGACCCGAAGGCAACGCCGGACTGATCTTTCGCGTCAGCAAGCCGGACATCGGCGCAGATTCGTATTGCGGCTATTATATAGGAATCTACTCCGGGGGTTCGGATTTGGAGTTGGGTTATGCTGACAATGGCTGGCACGATATCGCCGACGCGCCAATGGCGTTTGCCGCCCACAAGTTTTATCATCTGAAAGTCGAGGCCATCGGCCCGCACCTGAGGGTCTTTGTGAATGGCGCCAGTCAACCGGTGATGGATGTTTCTGACGATCACTTTTCGGGGGGGATGATCGGTGTACGCGATTACTGCACGGACCGTGACGAGTCTCTATCAAGTTTTTCGAATCTTATGGCAACTGAAGCCGGCCAAAACAATAATTTGCCACAATGATTGGCACTGTCCAAATTTGCGAGGTTATCGTGACAGCCCGGCGCTTTATATGGTTTTTACCCAACCACCCTCATCCGTCCTTCGGACACCTTCTCCCGCGCCCGCGGGAGAAGGAACTGCGCCGGGCAGACCGCCCAATTTAGGACGCTGCCCAATGATTTTATCGTCGCACACCGCGTTGAAATTAAAGACGTGCTGCATTCTCACAATTAACCTCGCCCTGGTTCTTCAGGTGACCGCGGCGGGTTCGTCGTCTGTTTCGACGGAAGTCAACTCAGTGGTCGAGAACACTTGTTTTCAAACAGGTAAACTATGGACGCCAGAAGGTAATTTAGCCTCGGATGTCGCAATTGCTTACGGGATTGGCGCCAATTTGCCGGCCCGGATGGAAACGTGGCGCGAGCACGGCTATCAAGTCCAGGTGATGACTGGTGTCGCATGGGGCGAATATCAGGATTACCTTTATGGCCGTTTCGACGGGACAAATCATGAAGACGAGATCCAAACGGACCGCGACGGCAACAAGATTGGCCATGGCGGCGATGTGTATTACATGTGTCCGGGAATAAACTACGGAAAGTTCCTTTGTGTCGGGGTGAAACGCGCCCTGGATGCTGGGGCGGGCGCCATTTATCTGGAAGAGCCTGAGTTTTGGGACCGAGCCGGCTACTCTGAGGGTTTCAAACGCGAATGGCGTAATTATTACCATGACGAATGGGAGGCGCCGGATAGTTCGGTGGACGCCCGCTGGCGAACCGGCAAATTGAAATATTTTCTTTATCGCCGCGCACTGCAACAGGTGTTTGATTTTGTGCAGGCATACAATCAGCGGACGGGGCGCCATGTCCAATGCTTTGTGCCGACACACAGTTTGCTCAATTATGCCCAATGGTGCATTGTAAGCCCCGAATCCAGTCTGGCCCAACTCAAGGGCTGCGATGGCTACGTAGCCCAGGTTTGGACGGGAACGTCGCGCGAGCCGAATCGCTATCAGGGCGAAGTGCGCTCACGGACGTTTGAAACGGCCTTTCTTGAATACGGCGTCATGCAAAACCTGGTCCGCTCGACCGGCCGTTCGGTTTGGTATTTAAATGATCCCGTGGAAGACAATCCGAATCATGATTGGCCGGATTACCGCAGCAATTGGGAATCCACATTGACGGCGTCTCTATTTCAGCCTGAAGTTTCCCGCTTTGAAGTCGCCCCGTGGCCCGAGCGAGTTTTCGCCGGGCGCTATCCGCGTTCGGCGCCGCCTGCGGATAGGAGGCCAATTCCGCCGGCGTACGCCATTGAATTGCAGACCGTTTTCAACGCGCTGAATGACATGAAACAATCCACTGTGGAGTGGAATTGCGGAACGCCCGGGGTTGGAGTGCTGGTGAGTGATTCGCTTATGTTTGAGCGGGGTGAACCGACTCCGAGCGACCCCTATCTGGGCAATGTTTACGGCCTGGCGATGCCGTTGCTGATGCACGGCATTCCGGTAACACCCGTTCAACTTGAAAATGACACCATTCCGCATTATCTCGACGGATTCCATATCCTGTTTTTGAGTTACGACGGGCAGAAACCACTGTCACCGGAAGTTCACTCGCCGCTGGTGGATTGGGTGAAACGGGGAGGTGTGCTGATCTTTTGTGATAAAGACGCAGACCCTTATCTAAACGTCCACGAGTGGTGGAACAGCAATGGCAACAATTATACCACGCCGCGTGAGCATCTCTTTGAGTTGCTTGGGTCTGGCAAATCGGCCGCGCCGGACACGTTTTATCACATCGGCAAAGGCGGACTCTTCTGGCTGCGGGATCGTCCGGTTGATTTTTCATTGAGCAAGGCAGGCGCGGACCGGGTAGTGGACGCCGCCCATGCTGCTGCGAAAGAAATCGGCCTGCCCTGGCGCGAAACCAATTATCTTCTGTTGCGCCGCGGACCGTATGTCATCGCCGCCGGGTTGGACGAGTCCATCGGCGGGCAGCCGTATGAATTAGATGGACATTTTGTGGATCTCTTTGATTCTGAATTGCGGGTCCAGACTAAGATTTCGATTATTCCCGGCTCGCGCGAGTTCCTGGTTGACCTTGATGCCTTGCCCAATCAGCCGGAGCATTTGATTGCCTCGGCCTGCCGGGCTTTGTTCAAGCGGGAAACCTCACACGAAATCAGTTTCACCGCCAATGGCATCGGAGACACACCGGCGATCATGCTTTTGAAATTGCCTGAATCTCCCGATACGGTCACCTTGGATGGAAAAAGAATCGAAGATTTCAGCTATTCCCCGGAAGAGAAATTGCTTTGGATCCGGTTTGAAAATACCGCGGAGCCCCAAACATTGTCCGTTAATTTTTAATAAATGAAAGACTCCGGGTTGAACAAGATTGAGTTGAAAGCTCTTTTGATTGCATATGTTCTTTCGGGTTTCATAGGGGCTTCCCATTGCCTTGCTAATCCGACTTTGACTGTCAACCCTCGAGACGTTACGCTTTCATTCAAGGCGGAGAAGCGTTACCTGAATTTACCCGTAAAAAATGGCGCGTCCAAACGGGTGCTGCGACTGGTGGTGAACGGGAAAACAGAACGGAAGTTCGAAATTGAGCTGGCAAATGGGGAGCCGGATTGGTGGGCCTTCATGGACCTGGCCGCCTTCAAGGGCAAGTCGGTATCGTTGCAAGTTGACAATTTGCCTGAAGATTTCAAGGGGTTGAACGCCATCGGTCAGTCCGATGAAATCAAGGGCGCAGGGGGCATTTACCACGAGGCGCTCCGACCGCAGATTCATTTTTCCGCGCGACGCGGATGGATCAATGACCCCAACGGGCTGGTTTATTATCGCGGCGAATATCACCTTTTTTTTCAACACAATCCCTATGGTTGGACTTGGGGCAATATGCACTGGGGCCACGCCACCAGCCGTGACCTCATCCATTGGACGGAACAACCGGAGGCGCTTTATCCCGACGACATGGGCGCAATCTGGAGCGGTTCCGCGGTGGTGGATTGGAAAGACACCAGCGGCTTTGGAAAAAATGGCCGGCCGCCCATCGTCTTGATATTTACTTCGGCAGGCGATCAATTCACCCAATGTCTGGCCTACAGTACGGATGGTGGACGGACTTTTACAAAGTATGCCGGCAATCCGGTGGTGAAACAAATCACCAGCGGCAATCGCGATCCGCAAGTATTCTGGTATAAGCCCGCCGGGCACTGGGTCATGGTGCTTTGGGTTGAATGGGATCATCGCAACACCGTTCAGTTTCTTACTTCGACCAACCTGAAGGATTGGACGGCCGGAAGCCGCGTTGATGATTTTTTCGAGTGTCCGAATCTCTTTGAATTGCCCGTGGACGACAATCCGGCGGACAAAAAATGGGTGCTGAGCGCCGCCGGCAGCGAGTATGAAGTAGGTTCATTCGATGGCCAAAGGTTCACGGCGGAAACGGCCATGCTGCCCGGTCAACAGGGCGACGGTTTCTATGCCGCACAAACTTTCAGTGATATTCCGAAGAGTGACGGGCGGCGCATTCAAATCGGCTGGCTGCAGGCGCCGTCCCCCGGAATGCCATTCAATCAATGTATGTCTTTGCCGCAGGAGTTGAAATTATTATCCACGCCCGAGGGGCCGAGACTGGCGCGGCAACCGGTGGCTGAGATCGCCAAATTACGCCGCAAAGCCCGTGACGCGGGGCCGCTGGTATTGAATGTAGGTGAGCGAAACCCGCTGGCGAACGTGCGCGGCAAATCGCTCGAAATACAGGCCGAATTCGAGCCGGGCGACACGTGCAACGTCAGTTTCAATGTGCGCGGGATTCCGGTGAACTATGACGCCAATACTCAGGAATTGACCGTGGCGGGCCATCACGCGTATGCTCCCTTGCGCAATGGAGAGCAAAGCCTGGACATCTTCATTGACCTTACTGCGATCGAGGTTTTCGCCAGCGACGGTCTGACCTATTTGCCAATGCCTGTGGTTCCAAAGGCAGACGCGTTGGGCATCAGCGTGTCTGTGGCGGCAACACCTGTGAAGTTTTCAAAACTCATCGCCTATGAACTTGGAAGCATCTGGGGCGGTAAAGACCGGTGAAAATATTTCATGAATAGACTAATAATATTGGGATTTGTAGTGGTTTTGGTGGCCGTGGTCCTGTTTGCGAAACCCTTTGGGAAGAAAGATTTTTCCGGCGCAAGGACCAGTCAACTGCGCTGCGAATACCTGCGAAACCCGATCGGCATTGATGCGGTCAATCCCAGGTTAAGTTGGATCATTATTTCTCCCCGTAGAGGCGAGCATCAAACAGCCTACCAAATTCTTATCGCATCCTCGCCGGAATTGCTTGCTCGGAACAGAGGCGATTTGTGGGATACCGGCAAAGTTCTGTCCGATGATACGAGTCAAATCGTTTATCAGGGCCAACCACTTGCCTCGCGCGAGAGATGTTACTGGAAGGTGCGAATCTGGGATCAAGAGGGTCGCAGCCCGTGGAGCGCGGTTGCTTACTGGGAAATGGGCTTGCTCAATTCTGTGGACTGGATGGCCAAGTGGATCAGCGAAAACGACGCATTGACGGGTGGTCCTGAAGCGGCAGCTTTGCCCTGGCTTCGCAAAGACTTTGATCTGGACCGCCCGGTGCGGCGGGCGGTGCTCTATGCCACTGCCCTGGGCCTTTACCAGGTGAACATCAATGGACATCGAGTTGGTGATCATGTGTTTGCTCCTGATTGGACAGATTACCACAAGCGTGTGCGGTATCAGGCTTTTGATGTCACCCCTCTGCTCCAACAGGGCAGCAATACCCTCGGCGCCATTTTGGCAAACGGCTGGTATGGCGGCCATATCGGAAACAAGGGATTCCAATTTTACGGCAAGACGCCGGCGTTCCTGGCCCAACTTGAAGTCACGTATGATGACGGCGGCACAAATACGGTTGTGACCGATTCTTCATGGAAGTCGCATCCAAGCCCGATTCTTTCGTCTGATTTCATGATGGGCGAAACGTACGACGCCCAGAGGGAGGTGGCGGGGTGGGATAAGCCAGGACTGGATGACGGCCAATGGCTTCCCGTGCGAGTGCGCCTTGAGCAGCCGATTGAACTGCAGTCCCAGGTTATGCAACCGGTCAGGGAGCTTTTTGAATTGACGCCCAGGAAGGAAACTGAACCTCAACCCAGCCATTGGGTCTTTGACCTGGGACAGAATATGGTGGGCGTCGTCCGGCTGAAGGTTTCGGCGCCGGCTGGAACCGAAATTACGCTGCGGCATGCCGAGATGCTCAAGGCGGACGGCACCATCTATACAAACAATCTTCGCGGCGCACCCTCCACAGACCGTTATATTTGTGACGGAAGCGGGCTCGAAACCTGGCAGCCGCGTTTCACATTTCACGGTTTCCGTTATGTCGAACTCACCGGGCTGCCAGAAGATCCCGGGATGCATGCCGTCACGGGCATTGTGATCGGGTCAGCGACTCCTCAGACCGGACAGTTTATCTGTTCGGATTCGCGCGTCAATCGACTGCTGTCGAACATACAGTGGGGGCAGCGCGGCAACTATCTCAGTGTTCCAACGGACTGTCCGCAGCGCGATGAACGCCTGGGATGGATGGGGGACGCGGGCGTTTTTGTTGGCACCGCGGTTTACAATGCGGATGTCGCGGCATTCTTCAGTAAATGGCTTGTGGACGTGGACGACGGACAATCGTTACAAGGCGCCTTTAGCGACGTGAGTCCAAATACGACGCCTAACGGGCTCAGCGGTGCTCCCGGTTGGGGCGACGCGGGGGTGATCTGCCCGTGGACGATCTACCAGGCGTATGGCGACAAACGAATCCTTGAACGCCAACTGCCGGCGATGATCAAGTGGGTGGAATACCTGCGGCAACACAGCGACAGCTTCATTCGCGACCGTGACCGCGGCAACGATTATGGCGACTGGCTTTCCATCCACGCGAATACGCGCAAGGATTTGATCGGCACAGCCTACTTTGCCTATTCCACCCATCTGCTCGCCGAGGCTTGTGCGGCGCTGGACCGTTCCGACGATGCCGCCAAATACGATCAATTGTTCAAAGACATCAAATCCGCTTTCATCAAGACTTATGTCACGCCGGATGGTCATATCAGTGGAAACACACAAACCGCCTACGTCCTGGCACTCAAGTTTGACTTGTTGCCCGACGATCTTCGCGCCAGAACGGCGCAATACCTCGTGGACAACATCAAGACCAACGGATGGCATCTTTCAACCGGGTTTCTGGGCGTGGGTTTTCTGCTGCCCGTCCTGGCGCAGGCAGGGGAAACTGAAACGGCGTATCGGTTACTGCTGCAGGACACCTACCCCTCGTGGCTTTTTCCTGTGGAGCATGGCGCCACCACCATCTGGGAGCGCTGGGATGGCTGGATGCCCGACAAGGGATTTCAAGACCCTGAAATGAACTCATTCAATCATTATGCGCTCGGCTCCTGCGGCGAATTCCTGTTCGCAGACGTTGGCGGCATTCGTCCAGCCAGTCCAGGGTTCAAAAAAATCCTGATTGCTCCGGTCATTGGCGACGGCCTGAAGTGGGCAAGTACAAGCTACTATTCCATCCACGGGAAGATTTCTTCCTGGTGGAAAATTGACGGTGACAAACTGGCGCTGGAGGTGACCGTGCCTGCCAATACGACGGCGACGGTATGCATTCCGGCAACCAGTGCGGCGACGGTCAGTGAAGGTGGAAAGCCGCTAGACCAGGCAGACGGCCTGAAATTATTGCAGCAGGAAAACGGCAAGGTTTATGTGGAAGCCGGTTCGGGAACCTATAAATTTATTTCTGAAAAGCCTGATTAGTTGAGGTTGCAGAGCATTTTCACAAAAACTGCGACCATGCGAAAGGGGCGAACCGGCTGCGGTTTTTCTTCAATTGCTCTAATAAGCTTCGGTTCGATGTTTTGCCACGGCCTCCACGCGACTGCGCACGTGCATTTTTTGGCAGATATTTTTTACATGCGAGCGCACGGTTTCGGGTTCGATGTTCAATTTACCGCCAATTTCCTTGTAGATCAAGCCCATGGCCAGCAAATCGAGAACCTGGCACTCACGCGGGGACAAGTTTTCCGCTTCCTGTCGCGATGGGCCAAGGAGATGAAAATGTTGAACCACCTTTCGGGCAATATGGCTGGAGATAGGGGCGCCGCCTTGATATGCATCGCGGATGGCTTTGAGCAATTGATCCGGCGGGCTGGACTTGACGAGATAGCCGTCTGCGCCTGCTTTTAAAGCGCGGAAGATGCGTTCGCTGTCTTCATAAATGGTCACCATGATAATTTGCATCGTCGGAATCACTTTCTTGATCTCCGCGACGCATTGAATACCAGACATCCCCGGTAATTTAATGTCCATGAGCACAACGTCCGGCTGCCTCTTCAATATTTCCGGTAACGCACTTTCCCCGGAGACGAAGGCTCCAACGCATTTGATGTCTGGGGCAGTATCCAGAATTTGCACTAATTGATCCCGCAGGCCTTGATCGTCTTCAACCACCACGACTGTTTTTTTCATAATTTTCGAACCTGCCCAGTTTCTTCACTTTCCTGACCAATGGCAACGATTTTCGGCGTCCAGGTTCCAGTCGGGGATTAAATCGGGACAAGGAACATTCTATGAAGAGGATGCCTATCATCTTCAAAATCCCCGGTTTAGGGGATTTCTTTTCGAGGAATTGAGTGGCATGGTTTCGGTTCGCATGAGATGTTGTGTCGCGGGTATCGTTGAAATTGAAAAGAGGCAATCACGCGTCGGGAAGGCATTGCTGTATCTTTTGGGAATTTTTCTTTCAACAGCGCCGTTTTGGAATCTGGCGCACGCGACGGTCGGGGCAAATGCGCCGTTTATCAGTTACGAAGCTGAGGCCGGTTTCCTGGGGGGAGGGGCAAGGGAGTACTACCTAACGAATGCGCCGACGACGGAATATTCGAGTCCTGAGCTTGAGGCATCGGGACATGCATTTGTGGCGCTGACGAGCATCGGCCAATACGTGCAGTGGACCAACGACACCGGCCAGAACATCACAGCGATCAATCTCAGGTCGTGCATCCCTGACGCGCCAACCGGAGGAGGAATTACGAACACGATTGACCTGTATGTCAACGGGACATACCGTCAAGCTTTTCCGGTTAATTCACAGCAAAATTATTGCTACGAAGGAACGAATTATAATGGCCAGGCAGATAAGAATCCAGCCGATGGCGATCCGCGTGATTTTTGGAATGACACCCATGCTTTTGTCAGCGGCGCCCCCATCGCGCCGGGAAGCACGTTTGGGTTTCAGATGGATTCGGCCAACACGGCGTCTTTTTATTATATAGACGTTGTAGATTTGGAGAGTCCTCCCGCGCCGCTGACGCAGCCGGCCAACTCGATTTCGATCACCAGCTATGGGGCAATCTCAAATAATCCGGACATCGACAATACGTCGGCCATTAACAATTGCTTCGCGGGAGCCCTCGCGCAGGGGAAAAGCGCATGGATACCGGCGGGCACATTTTACATCAGCGCCATCAAGGGCGGGCTAAATGCGACGGGAATCACCATTGCAGGAGCAGGGCCATGGTATAGTACGATCTACCGGTTAACGGCCGCCAACAACAGCCAGGGCGTCGCCAACATTATCAATGCCGTGTCCTGCACTCTCTCGAATGTTTTGCTGGATTGCAATTCATGGAGCCGGGACGGGGCCAATAATAATGGCGCGGTGGATTTTAGCGGGACCAATTGGGTGGTTAACAACGTCTGGATCCAGCACACCACCTCATCCTTCTGGTGCGCCGGAGTGAATGGGATTGCGGAGAACTGCCGGACATTGAGCACCTGGGCCGACGGGGGCAATTTCAACAACGTCCAAAGCGACAACGGAATCGGCGACAATTTGACCTATTCCAATAACTTTGTGCGCGGCACCGGAGATGACGCAATGGCGATCAACTCAGTGCATTATAACGTGAATGGCACGACGACCAATTATTACACGATGATGAACAATATCAAATACGTGGACAACACGGCTGTGGCGCCGTGGGGCGGGAAGTGCATCGGGATTTATGGCGGGACAAACGTTTTGGTGGCCAACAATCAGCTTCAGGACACGGCGCGTTATTTGGGACTTGGGGTAATGCGATTTGGGATCAATGGGTCCGATCTTTTATCGGCGACAGTGAGTGGGAACACAATCTTGAGATGCGGGGGGAACGGTTACAATCAGCAGCAACAGGGAATGATGATTGGTAATGGCGGTGATGCACAGGGGGTGGGGACGGTGGAAAATGCCTACATCGCTTCCAATACGATAGTTGACGCGTTATATGATGCGGTGGGGTTTTCCACAAGTACGAACATTGTTTTGCAATACAATACAATTATTTCGCCGGGGCTTAATGGAATTGTCGTGGGTCCTCCGGACCTGGGCTCCAACGTCAAGGGATTTGCCATTCTGAACAACAACACGCTCACCGGCCTTAATGCCGGCTATTCGGGCTTTGGCAATGCGACCGGCGGCTATTTTACGGGGGGAATTGGCAATACCGGCTTTACCGTTCCGGGCCCGGCGCCCAGCCCCTGGTCCAGCCAGGATATTGGAGCCACAGCCATCGAAGGAGGCGCCGGTTATGATAACGCCATATTTACGCTCGTTGGTTCGGGCGGAGATATTGGCGGCACGGCGGATGCATTTCATTATGTCTATCAATCCGCCAATGGAGATTATGCCATTCTGGGGCAAGTAGAGACCGAAGAGATTGTCAACCCAGCATCCAAGACGGGAGTTATGATTCGTAACTCGCTCGATCCGGCAGACCTGGAAGCTTCGGTGCTGGTGACGCCAGGGGATGGCGTTGTGTTCCAATGGCGCGGCACGTACGCAGGCGCGACATCAAATACGACCATTACGAATTTGGCGGCGCCATGTTGGGTGGAACTGGCACGAAGCGGGAATACGTTTACAGGATCGTATTCCTCCAATGGGTTGGATTGGAGCGAAATTGGAATGCCTGAGGACGTTTCGATGAGCACAAACGCCCTGGTGGGCCTGGCGATTACCAGCCATACCAATAGTGCGCTATGCTCTGCGATGATTGGCTACATTACCACTCCCGCCCAGGAGTATAATGCCGTTCATTTTGAAGGGGATTTGATAGTGAATCTTCAGTCGGAGGATTTGAATGGGAGCAGTTCTGTCTGGACCAATCAGACCAGCGATACCAACAGCGCCGGCAGTTTTTCATCTGTCAACGGCGATGTGCTCAATGTGACCAACCTCACCTGGAACTCGCAGAGCATCAGCGTCCTGGCGGTGAATGATCAACTTGGCAATGCGGTGCAATCGGGCGCTAGGGTTCCTGCGGAGATTATCAGTAATAATCCGGTTTCGGCAGAAGCGTGGATTTATGCGACGGCGGTCAATCAACAGAACAGTTGCGCGATTGGATACGGGATCCAGGGCGGGTCTTCGGATCCGGAGGAAGACCGTGAATTTAATTACAGTGATCCATGCTGCGGCGGAGGGGTATCGGGGGATTTTGGCAGTTATGATACGCCTTGGGGAACGACCCCCGCACCGGGGGTGTGGCATTATTTGGCCTGGACGTACGATGGGACGACGGTCCGATTGTATCTGGACGGCCAATTGAATGCGGCGAATACGCCGAGTTCTCCGCTGCAGACACCCTCGACAGTTATGGGAGTGGGCGCCGGGATAGCCAACAGCGGACCCAATCTGGGTGCGGACGCGTTTCAGGGTTACATCGCGGCGGCGCGGGTTGAGAGTGGAGTGTTGACGGCGCAGGACATTGAGGCGAACTACGCTATTGGGCCGTTGGGGACGGCGGGGGCGATTACGCCCGGGGGACTGGTTGCGGTGGATGGCGACGGGCAGGTGGCATTGAGTTGGGACGCTTCCGGCAATGCGGCAAGCTATAATGTAAAACGTTCAGTGAGTTTAAACGGCGTGTATAGTGACATTGCCACAAATGTGACCACTCTTGATTTTACCAATACCGGACTCTCTGATGGAACGGCGTATTATTTTGCCGTGTCCGCGGTTAACTCCGCCGGGGAGAGTCCGAATTCG
>JASHVW010000086.1 GCA_030044395.1 Verrucomicrobiia bacterium | reverse complement strand
TTGACTGAGCGCTTCCGGCACGTTTCCCGCGCGGTAGGCGGCCAGCGAGGCTGCCAGATTTTTTTGTTCCTCCGGCGTGAATTGCAAATCCGCGGGATCGAGCACGGCCGGGTAATAGAAGCACCATTGCAGAAGATTGTTGGCGATGAAACCAGGCATGGGCGCCGGCGGTTTGGACAATTCTATCACGGCTTGCTGGCCGTTGGTCAGCGTCACCGAGCCACGGGCGTTTCCAAATTTCACGCGTCCGTCAATGACCGAAAGCGTCGTCGTGTCCTCGTCATTCACCGCCAGGACAAATTCGGTGCCTTCGACGCCGGCCATGGCGCCCCGGGTGATGATTTGAATCCGCCCCGGCTGGTCGCGGTGAAAAAAGGAAATGATGCCGCGCACCAAATGCAGCCCACATTCGTCATCCTGCGAATTCGGGGGCAGGATTTCGATCTCCGTGGCGGCGCCGAGCGGCACGACGCTTTGGCCGGACCAAAGCAGCGCGGCGCGGCTGTCAAGCCCCGTTCGAAGCCGGTCAAACGGATGGAGGACTTGATTGGTGAGCGCCGGCTGCCACGCCGTGGCGCCGTTGCGGGAAATTTCGACGAGACCCTGGACGGCCGCGATTTTTACCTGCAAATTTTCTCCGTTGGTTGCCGGGGCGGAAAAAGCAAAGGAATGCGCCAGCACGATTGCTCCGAAAATCGTGAGCCTTAGATACTTCTGACCGGCGGTAAAGCGCATTGGCAACTGATTTGGATATCGTTGATACCACATTGATGGGAGAAAAAGCCATTCAAATCTATCCGGCGCTTCATTTTTATTGCCAACTGCCACGGTGCCGGACATTACTTGGACGATGCAAACGGCCGATGAATTGATTCCGACGCGGGCCACGCTGCTCGAGCGCCTGAAAGACTGGCGCGATGCCGCGAGCTGGCAGGAATTCTTTGATACCTACTGGAAATTGATTTACGGCGTGGCGAGGAAAAGCGGCTTGACACAGGTTGAAGCGGAGGACGTGGTGCAGGAAACCATGACTGCGGTCGCAAAATATATTCCGGCCTTCAAATATGACCGCAAACTCGGTTCTTTTAAACACTGGCTTATGAATATGACCCGCTGGAGGATCAGCGACCAGCTTAGCCAGCGAATGCCGGGCGCCCAGCCGGCGGCATTCAAGGAATCAGTCGCCGAAACTGGTTGGCTGGAAAGAGTACCCGATCCCGCGAGCGCCAATCTGGACCAATGGTGGGAGGATGCATGGGAAGAGAACCTGTTGGACGCCGCCATCACCAACGTGAAGCGCCGCATTGAACCTCAGAAATATCAGGTTTTTGATTTTTATGTTAACAAGGACTGGCCGCCTGAAAAGGTCGCCGAGGCCTTCGGCATCTCCGTCAATCAGGTTTATTTGGCCAAGAGCCGTATAACGAGCCTGATCAAGGAAGAGGTCACCCGCTTGCAAGTGGAAACGATTTAGTTAGAGCATCGTCGCCGGGGACAACGCCATTTGCGCCTAATCCGGGCGATTTTTGCCCGTATGGGTGCGCCAAAACCCCGAAAACCATCGGTTTTTTAATCTCACAAATTTTTTCCACTTTTTTTGACAGATTTTGCCGTTTCCCGCGTATTGGCTCCATGTGAACGGGCATTTTGTATAATTCGATTTGCCAGCTCTGGCCAGAAGGGTTTGGGCGATGGGGCGGGAATGGCGGCCGGAGCTGGTTTCTTTGCCCCATCGCATGATTGCCTCGCCCCGAATTCTGATTCTGGAGGACAATCCGCACGACCGCCAGTTGTTGGAAGAGACGTTGCGGAGCGGAGGGTCTTCCTTTGAATTTTTTCATGCCCAGGATCGCGCGGAGTTTCAGTCGGCGCTGGAGAGAAATATATTTGATTTAGTCATTTCTGATTTTGGTATGCCTACCTACAGCGGCACACAAGCGTTGGTGTTGAGCAAAAAGCTTCAACCGGAAACGCCCTTCATTTTTGTCTCCGGCACCATCGGCGAGGAGCGCGCCGTGGAAAGCCTGAAACTCGGCGCGACCGATTACATCGTCAAGGACCGACTTGGACGCCTGAACGAGGCGGTTTCCCGCGCGCTGCGCGAGGCACGGGAGCGGCGGGAACACGACCACGACATTGAACGGCGAAAAGTCCTCGAGGAACAATTGCACCAGGCACAGAAAATGGAAGCGGTGGGCCAGCTCGCCGGCGGAATCGCGCACGATTTCAACAATTTGCTCCTGATCATCCACGGCAACACCGAGTTGGTGTTGCAAACCGAGAAACAGCTTTCCGACCAAAGCCGCGAACATCTCAAACAAGTGACCGTCGTCGCGGAACGCGCGACGCATTTGATCCGCCAACTGCTTGCGTTCAGCCGCAAGGGGGTGATCCAATTCCAGCCATTCAACCTCAACCAAGTCATTGGCAACCTCGCCAAAATGGTCAAGCGCATCATCGGCGAGGATATTTATTTGCAATGCCAATTCGCCGAAAATCTGCCGTCGGTGCGGGCCGATGTGGGATTGACCGAACAGGTTCTTTTGAATTTGTTCGTCAATGCCCGCGACGCCATGCCGGCTGGAGGCACAATTTTCATCGGCACCGAGGCCGTGGACGTTGACGATCATACTGTCGCAGAACATCCCGCGGCGAGTGTGGGAAAATTCGTTTGCGTGACCGTGCGGGACACCGGCGCCGGCATTCCGCCGGAAAATTTGCCGCGGATCTTTGAGCCGTTTTTTACCACCAAACCGGCTGGAAAGGGAACAGGGCTGGGGCTGGCAACGGCTTATAACATCGTTCAACAACATGGGGGCTGGATTGAGGTGGCCAGCACCATTGGAAAGGGCACGACATTCAAGATTTTTCTGCCTGCCAATGCTTCGCGTGAAAAGGACGAGGTTGCTTCCCGACCGAAAGGGAATTCGACTGGAAATCAGGAGAAGATTCTTTTGGTGGAAGATGATGCCGATGTCAGGAACCTGATCCGGACCGCGTTGCAGCGGGCCAATTATGACGTGCAAGAGGCTGCCAGCGGCATTGAGGCGCTGGAACTCTGCAAGAAAAACACGGTAAAATTTGACCTGCTTTTGACGGATGTCGTTATCCCCGGCGGCACGAGCGGACAACAACTGGCCGAACAGATGCAAGCGGTGCAACCGCAACTCAAAGTGATTTTCATGAGCGGCTACCATCCTGACAGCACGAAAATGGAGCCGCACCGATATTTTCTGCAAAAGCCATGTCCGATTTCGGTCCTCGCGGAAACCATCCGCGATTGCCTGAGCGAGCACCCCTGACTGGGGGACGATGGC
>JASHVW010000085.1 GCA_030044395.1 Verrucomicrobiia bacterium | reverse complement strand
CTCGACCCCACCAATCCCGCACCGGAGTTGAGCCTGGCGGTCATTCAATTGCATGGCGCCAATTCGCTCGACCGCCAGGAGGCTCGCATCTCCCTTCAACGGCTCGTCCTGAATTCGTCGAACGACGGCCTCCGGAATGCCGCCAGACGCGAACTTCTTCAGGATGCCCTGCAAACCGGGAATGACGCCACTGCCCTCTCACTCGCAAAGGACCTCGCCCGGCAATCCAATGCGCCCTTCTCCGACAAGCTACTCCGTCTCGAAGTTTTAAGAACAACCAGGAACGCCGATTACCGATACGCGCTTGCGTCTTATGAGCAGGAAGCGGGCAGGAGTTCCGATCGTGTTTACCAGATGACAATGTGGCTGATGGAACAAAACCTGACAGCGACAGCGCTCAACTGGTTGCAGACCCTCCCGGCCAACACACAAACAAACATGCCCGCCGCCCTCCTCGCTGCCCAATGCCAGATGCTCGCGAAGGATTGGACGGGTCTCCAAAATTCCATCTCCGAACAAAATTGGGGAAAATTGGATTTCACTCGTGAAGCCTATTTGTCCCGCGCCTTGCGTGAACAGGGGCTTTATGACGCCTCCAGGGCCGAGTGGGACGTGGCTGTCCAGTCCGCAAGCGGCGCGGACCAGCCTCTGACCACGCTCTTTCGTCTCGCCGGGGAATGGAACTGGCAGGATGAATCCCGGCAAATCCTCTGGACAATCGTCAATCGGTATCCGCAGGAAAAATGGGCTGCCGGCGACCTGGCCGCCGAATTGTATCAAAATGGCAGCACCCGCCCGTTAATGCAATTATTCAGCACCGAGGCAAACCGCGACCCCAATGACCTGGATGCCAAAAACGACCTCGCAGTTACGGCCATGCTCTTGCAGGCACAGGAATTGAGCCCTTACGACCTCGCCCGCCAGGTCTATCAGCAGGCTCCCACAAATTCCGATTATGCCTGCACTTACGCCTTTTCCCTTTACCTGCAAGGAAAAAACGCCGAAGCCCTGAAAATCATGCGACAAGTCACTCCTCAGGCACTGAAAAATAATTCAGCCGATGGTTACTATGGCCTCATCCTGAAGGCGGCCGGCGACAATTCGGACGCCAATGCCTACCTGGCCCGCTCGGTCCTGGGCCAGCTTCTGCCCGAGGAACGCGCCTTGTTCCAACACGCCATGTCAGGCCTGTGACGAAGTATTTCTTTCCCTACGCCTGTCCGGAAACTCGAAGCCGAAATTCATGAGAAAGGCGACGCCGCAGGCTTCGTTCTCGACGGCGCGTTCCCCGGTGAATATGGCCAGGAAGTCAACCTCGCCGAATTCCTGTGCACGGAAGCCTCGTTAATGCGTTAAATTCAATTGGAATGACGAGGCGGCAACCGCCAGACGCTCTATCCGGGAGAATCCATCTTGACAATGGAGCGTGAAACAGCAATGTTTCACATTGTGAGCGACAATACTGCCACAATTCGGGAATTAAGGACCGATTTCCGCGCGGTAAAGCGCAGGATTGAACAGCACGGCCAGGTGGTGATCACCGACCGCGGCCAGCCGTCTTATGTCATCAAGCGGTTGAAAGAGGAGCAGAAGAAGAAGGCGCCGATTCCAAATTATTACGCGCGCCTGCTTAAGCGTCAGCCAGTTTCTTTGACCGGCGATGACACTCGCAAATTTTGGGATGAGGAGCGCGAATGAGGGCTGCTGACGTCTATGTGGAACCGAGCGCGCTCGCACGTCTCTACATACATCAGGAAAAATCACGGGAAATGGCCGCGTGGAGGGCCAAAATAGGGGGCACGCTGGCGGTGACACACCACGGGCGCACCGAGGTCATCAATGCTATTTGTCGGACGGCGTTTCTGGGCCAGCTGAACGAAGAGGGGTTGAAGGAGGCATTGGAAGACTTCAACTTCGACTTTCAAGCAGGGCACCTCCGCCAAGCCGATATTCTGTGGCGTTCCGCACTGAACAAGGCCGCTGAACTCAGCAAAGCTCATACGCCAAAACTTGGAACGCGCGCATTGGATGTATTACACGTGGCATGCGCTTTGGAATTGAGATGCCGGTCTTTCCTGACGTTTGACAGCAAGCAGCAACAGTTGTCCGCGGCTGTTGGGCTGAAAAACACCCAACTGTAGTAAGCAAGGCAATTCCACTGGCATCCGACGGCTAGATAATGTCTGACGGAATTGTGTTTGAAAAGCGTTTGCCGGAAAGCGGTGAACAAACTGTCGGTAAGAATTCGTTGAAATCTGATTCCTCTTTGGTAAAAACGAAGTGGCACGATTCTTAGGGATTGGCGGTGTGTTGTCCCGCGCTGATGGAGCGCGTTAAACGATTAGCTCGCTATTTTTTCAACAGTTCCCTCGCCACAGATACCACGTGCGCCGGTTCGAAGCCGAATTTCTTCTGAAGCTCCTTGAGCGGCGCTGATGCGCCAAATGTTTGCATGCCGATGACCCGGCCGGCCGTGCCGACATAACGTTCCCAGCCGAAGGTCGAGGCCTGCTCCACCGCGACCCGCGCCGTCACATCGGGCGGCAAAACGCTGTCCCGGTATTCCCGGGGTTGGTGCTCGAAAATATCCCAGGATGGCATCGAGACCACGCGCGAGCGAATGCCGTTCGTGACCAATTGTTCGTGTGCTTGGGCGGCCAGACTGACTTCGCTGCCCGAGGCAATCAGTATGATTTGCGGCTTCTTGTCTGGAGCGTCAGCCAATATATACGCGCCGCGCGAGACACCGGCGACGGGAGCATATTTGTTCCGGTCCAGTGTGGGCAGCGGCTGGCGGGACAACACCATGACCGCCGGCTGGTGCCGCAGTTGCAGTGCATACCGGTAGGCTTCGACGACCTCATTCGCATCGCCGGGCCGCAACACAACCAACCCCGGAATGGCGCGCAATGAAGCCAGATGTTCGATGGGTTGGTGCGTGGGACCATCCTCGCCGTCACCCATGGCGTCATGGGTGAAAACGAAAAGCGTGGGCAATTCCATCAAAGCCGACAGGCGGATCGCGGGCCGGGCATAGTCGCTGAAAATGAAAAAGGTCGCCCCAAACGGTCGCAGTTTGGAAAGCGACATGCCGTTGACAATGGCTCCCATCGCGTGCTCGCGAATGCCATAATGCA
>JASHVW010000010.1 GCA_030044395.1 Verrucomicrobiia bacterium | reverse complement strand
TGGCCGGAGCAAACCGACACGCTCAAAAAGTTTTATCCGACGACGGACCTAGTCACCGGGCCGGACATCATTTTCTTCTGGGTGGCGCGGATGATCATGGCTGGATTCGAGTTCATGGGGGATTTGCCGTTCAGGAATGTCTATTTCACGGGCATCATCCGCGACAAACAGGGACGGAAGATGTCGAAGAGCCTCGGCAACTCGCCCGATCCGCTCGATCTGATTGGCAAATACGGCGCGGACGCGCTCCGGTTCGGCACCATGCGCAGCGCGCCGTTGGGGCAGGACATTTTGTTCGACGAACAGAACGTCGAATTAGGCCGCAACTTTTGCAACAAGCTCTGGAACGCCTGCCGGTTCAGGCAAATGCAAGGCGGCGAAGTGCAAGGCGAGATTAACCCGCAGTTGCTGACCAGAGATGACAAATGGATATTGCTCAAGCTGGACATGGCGATTCGCGAGATTGACGCCGCTTTTGCCGAATACAAATTCAGTGACGCCACGGCGACGCTCTATCGCTTTTTCTGGAGCGAATACTGCGATTGGTATATCGAGGCGAGCAAGGCCGTTTTAATGAGCAGGAGTCGAGGTAACGATACTTTGACTGAAGAATCGGAATTTGACGAGAGACTCCTTACGTCGTCTCCTACAAGTCAAGATGAGGTCGAGAAAAACAACGCGCTTGCGGTGGCTGATTTCGTCCTGTCGCACACGTTACGGTTGTTTCATCCATTCCTGCCGTTCATCACGGAGGAATTGTGGCATGGGATGGGGTACAGCGAGGACATGCCGGAAAACCAGGGCGGCAAGACCATCATGTTCGCGCCCTGGCCGAAGCCGCTGGATGAGGATTTCAAGAATTTCTACGGCCTAAGCGAGACCGACGAAAGAAACATCGAGGCGCGGAATGAGTTCATTGCGCAAGGGCGCAACCTGCGCCGCAATGCCAATCTTCCCGCGAACAAGAAGGTGAAATTCGTTTTCAAGCCGGCCGGGAAAACAACGCCGAACGACATTGAAGTTTTGAAGTTGCTGCTCAATGCCGAAGCGGTGGAAGTGGAACCGAATTTTCAGCCGGGGAGGAATGTTCTGGCGGTCCGGGGCGGACCCGGGGAGTTGTTTTTGCCGTTGGAAGGGTTGATTGACGTGAATGCCGAAAAAGCCCGGCTGAACAAAGAGATTGAGAAATGTCAGGCGGAAATTGGGAAGGCGCAGTCGAAATTGAACAATCCGAATTTCGCCCAGAAAGTCCCGCCCAATGTCCTGGAAGAGCACCAGCAGCGCCTGGCGGAATGGCAGGATAAGTTGACACATGCTGAGCGGGCGCTCGAGGCGTTGGAACGTTAATTAAATGAAAAAATTCGCGATAAACAAAGCGTTGGGCGCAGCCATAAAAGCCGCGCGCGCGGCGGGACGCATCATGCGGGACAATTGGCATCAGCCGAAAAAGGTCAAATTGTCAGACGTGCACGACATCAAATTGGAATTGGATGTGCGCTGTCAGAAGTTAATTGAAAAAACACTGCGCGGGGTTTTCCCGGATATTCCGCTGCTTGGAGAGGAAGGCGATTCCGGCAATGTGAATGCCGAATATCGCTGGGTGGTGGACCCGATTGACGGCACGGTGAATTATTTTTTTGGAATACCACACGCGGCGGTTTCGATTGCATTGCAGGGAAAGACCGAACCGAAGCCCGACGGAGCTTCGCTCCGTCAGAACCACGTCACGCTGCTCGGCGTTATTTACGATCCGTTCACGGATGAGCTTTGGACGGCGACGATGGGCGGGCAGACGGAGTTGAACGGGCGCGTGGTCCGTTGCAGCAATCATTCGCGGGTGAGCGATGCGGTCATCGCGATGGGATTTTCCAAGAGCAAGGAAAATCTGGAGAAAAGCCTGCCACACGTGGACCGGCTGGCTCGGCGCGCCAAAAAAATCCGCATCCTGGGTTCCGCGGCGCTGGAACTGGCCTATGTGGCCAGCGGACGTTTGGACGTTTATATCGAGCGCACGATCAATTTGTGGGACATCGCGGCCGGCGGCCTCATGGTGGAGTGTTCCGGCGGCGAGATGTTCCTGAAGGAATTGCCCGATGGACGGTTGCGCATGTGCGCAGACAACGGCAAGCTGCGCCGAAAACTGAAACTTGGAGATTTGCTAAGTTAATCTTAAATGATAAACTGTTCAGATGCAGCAGCTTCGGAACATCTGTGTTATTGTCGCATTGGTCATACCATTCGGGCGCGTTGACGCCGGAACGCTCGTTCAATTTCGGACCGCCTTGGGAGACATCGAGGTGGAGCTGTACGATCAGGACAGGCCGGTTACGGTGCAAAACTTCCTGAACTACGTCAAAAGCGGGTATTACCAAAATGGATTTGCGCACCGCCTAGTGCCGGGCTTTGTCCTCCAAGGCGGCGGATACGGCATCACCAACAATACGATCTATGCCATTTCCACATTCCCGCCGATCGTGGATGAATATGGCATCGGCCAGCAATACAGCAACGTTTATGGCACCATTGCCATGGCCAAGCTCGGCGGTGACACCAACTCGGCAACCTCTCAATGGTACT
>JASHVW010000084.1 GCA_030044395.1 Verrucomicrobiia bacterium | reverse complement strand
CGGCCATAGGCCATATTGAAACAGGACAGTATCGTTTTCATTTTGCCATTGGTTGTTCGAGATGATGGCGTCAATGTCATTGCCCGTGGCATCCGTCAATTCCACGGCCACCGGCTGCCAGGTGATGACCGGGTGACCGTTACGCTGGACTTGAAAGGTTGCTTGCACCCCTTTGTTCATGGCGTCGTCCGGATCGTCATTGTTCATCGTATAGGGCATTTGTGCGCCGGCAAGGACCCTGGTCAACGTCACCGAGACATCATCGTCGTCCTCCGTGTCCGGCAATGACTCAGGGCTCCATTGCCGATAACTGGCGTGCGGAGAGTGAATGACGAATTTCTTGTCGGCAATGTCCATGCCGCCGCTGCTTTGCTCCTCGACGCGAATAATAAATTCGTTTTGCCGGCGCGGAAAGGCAGGCAGGCGGACACCGATAACCTCGTTGCCCCGGCCATTGCCGCCGGAAGCGTTCCAAGCGTTGACACAAGCCGTGCCGGTCTTGTCATAGACGAGATATTGAAAACTTTCCCACTGGCCGGAGGCATATTTTTGGAGAACCCAGGCGACCAGCGTATCATTGGCAGTGGAAAATGTCCGGCCACGTCTGGCCGTCCCTCTCACCCTGGGCGCCACGTGATGTCTGCCATAATCCACGGACAGCAAAGTCAGTGTGCTGCCATCATCAAAGGTTATCACTTGCGGGCGCAAGCACCACCAAACCGCGCCGGCGACGATGACGACGGCCAAAATGATGAAGCTACCGGCGAGAACGGTCTTAATTTTCATAAGGCATCATTTTTGGTTCTGATGGCACAAAAACCTACAACGCCTGGCCCTGAACAAACGGCGCCTGGATTCGGCGTCACTTTCCGCCTGCATCCTGCAACTGGCAAGAAAAATCCCGTTGTTTACAACTTCCCCTTGGTGCTCGGCAATTGACCGGTGATGCGCGGGTCACGAGCGCAGGCGGCATCCGCCGCCCGGGCAAATGCCTTGAAGAGCGCCTCGACAATATGGTGCGGCTCATCGCCGTAAAGCAGTTCCAGATGCAGATTGCACCGCGCTTCGTTGGTGAACGCCTGAAAAAATTCCCGGGCCAGGCCAAACCGAAACGCGCTCGAGGCATCCTGGTTCTTTTCGGCCGCGGATATTTTCCTTTGCGAAAACCCGTCCAGGCCGCGCCAAACGAGATGCGGCCGCCCGCCAAAATCCACGACGCATCGCGCCAGGCATTCATCCATGGGCACATAGGCTTCACCGGTGAACGGATTTCGGGGATGAAATCCGGAACCGTACCGGCGGATTCCCTTTTTCCCGCCCAGGGCGGAGGCGAAAGCTTGTCCCAGCGCGATGCCGCAATCCTCGACCGTGTGATGCGCGTCCACCTGCAGATCGCCCCTGCATTTCAATCGCAGGTCCATCACGGCGTGTTTGGCGAAAAGCGTGAGCATGTGATCAAAAAATGGAATTCCGGTTCTGACGAGTGATTTGCCCCTGCCGTCCAGACTCAGCCAGAGGGAGATTTGCGTTTCCCCGGTCTTTCGCGAAATGGTTGCCTGGCGCGCTTTCATCAGACCATTGAATCAAAGACGCAAAAAAAAACAAACCCATAACGGCTCATCCAACAAACAAAAGCACGTCCGTTGGCGGTTAATTCTTCTTCGCTTCCCTGAATTGAACACGTGGTTGCGGCTCTGGCGCCTTGTATTCTCAGCCAACTATTTGTTGCATCACGTTGCCGATTTATCCTTCGCCGCAGACAGCTTTTGTTTCAGATCGGCAATGTGCCGGTCCACGTCATCCGGCGTGGGCGAAGCCGGGCGCGCCAATTCCCAGCGCGCAATGGCGGCAGGGTAATTCCCCGCAGCCTGCTCGAGATTGGCGAGATGCACCTGCAGTTGCTCGTAGATAAAGCGATCGTCAAAGTTTTGATTTGCCAAATTGAGCCGCTCGGACAATAGTTTATCGGGCGCCTCGGCATGCCACATTCGCAAGGCCGCCTCCCAAATCATGCGCGCGCGGGGGATATTGTGGTAGGATTCAAAATAGACCCTGCCCAATTCGAACAGCAATTGGGGATTGCCGGGATTGTATCGCAGCCCTTCGCGCAACACCTGCTCGGCCTGGCGGGTTTCATCCAGCCGGGTACGCAGCCAAAACGCCGTCACGACAAAGGTTTTGACATCCTCTGGATCCAATTCGGCGGAAAGTTTAAGCCAGGGCAGAATTTCCTTCACCTCGGAACTCGTGCTGAGATCGTCGGTTGGTCCGCCCTCATCGAGATGGGTGTGGCGGTTGGGAATGAAATGGCGGCCAAAGGCGTCAATCCAGTCGCGCGGCTTGCCCATGAAACCGGTTTCATCGCCTGAATTGCGACTGGCCACCGCCCCGGTGTCTTCAGCCATGTGCGGTGTCTCAAAGGCCTGGTTGTTGTCAAAAATTGTCGGGTAATAGCCGCTGTGGTAATACTCGTCCGCGGTGACAAAAGCGCTGTTGGCGAAGAGATCGCGGCTGTCATCCAATAAATTACCCCAAAAATCCATGGACACCGACCGGTTGAACGGCAGGTCCTGAAACTGCGGCTGCAGCCAGGCGGCAAAGCCGAAGCAAAAAACGAGCAGCGCCACCAGCGACAAAAACAATGTCCGTGCTGGATTCATTTCAGTTCACAGCTTTGCGGCGGAAAACCAGGCACGCGGCGGCCAGAAAAAAGGCCGCGTAGGCGACGCCGTAAAGCGACGCCAGGCCGATGAAACGCCACTGAATCAACGGCCAGTCGTGGATGATCAGCTTCCGCATGTCAAAAAACTCCAAGTGGGGGATGACAAAATAAACTGCATAGATAATTGTCTGCCACGGCTTTTGCAGGGAGAGGGCGACGACGTCCAGATACCGGCCCACGAACAAAATACCTCCGACGATGACGAAACAGATCGTGGCATTGGATGACGGCGCGGCAAAAACCAGCGAACCGAGCAGCGTCAGGGCAATGACCACCGCCAAGGCCACCCAATGCATCAATCCCGCCTGGAGATAACTCAACACCGGCCAGTGATGCTCGCGGCTGGCGGAGAGCGCCCCGAAGAACGCGTAGAAGCAAAGCAACGCCAGGCCGCACGCGATCCAGCAGCCGAGAAATTTTCCCACAATCAATTGTGACCGGCTTAACGGCTTGGCCAGGAGAGGCAACAGGGTGCGTTGCTCGCGTTCGGCCGGAATCTGCCGCGCGGTCGTCGTGATGGCGATCACCAGCGAGGAAACCCAAATCAACAGCAGGCAAAGCGACTTGACATACCGGATGATGTCCGGGTTGTTGAAAATGTTCACGGAAGCCATCACGAGGCATATGAGGATTGTCACGATGAACAGGACGTAAAAATCCTTGCGGCGATAGAGTTCCTTGATGACGATGTCGGCGACGGCAAGAATGTTTCTCATGGGGTGGGTTGGGGTTGGTAGCCAACGATGTCCAGGAAGGCCTTTTCCAAGCTTGCGCGCCGGCCCATGATTTCATTGACGGGGCCGACGGCCTTAAGTTCCCCTTGATGAATAATGGCCACGCGGTCGCAAATTGTTTCGACTTCGCCGAGTTCGTGGGAGGAAAAGAACACCGTTTTGCCTTCGGTTTTGAGCCGCTGAATGATTTCGCGCACCTTCATCCGGCCCAAGGGGTCCAACCCGCTGGTTGGCTCATCCAAGATGAGCAAATCGGGATTGTTGATGAGGGCCTGCGCCAAACCGACGCGCTGTTGCATTCCCTTGGAATAGGTTTTGATCAACCGTTTGCGCGAGGATTCCAATTCGACGAGTTTCAAAACGCCATCAATCCGCCGTTCCGCTTCCGGACCCGGCAGTCCGAAAATCTTCGAGTAAAAGCGGAGCAATTCCTCGGCGGTGAGGAATTTGTAATAGTAGGTCATCTCGGGCAAGTAGCCGATGCGCTGGCGGGCGATGGGTTGGCCGACGTTGATGCCGAAGAGCGACGCGGTGCCGCTGGTGGGTTGCACGAAACCGAGCAGGACGTTGATCGTGGTGGTTTTCCCGGCTCCATTCGGACCCAGAAAGCCAAAAACTTCGCCGCCATTCACTTGCAAATCGAGTCCCAGGAGGGCGACCTTGGCAGCCTGCCGTGTTTCACGGTTTTTAAACTCAACGCGGAGTTTCTCCGTTTTCAAAATGGCATTCATTGGGAATTTTGACCCGCCCGGCCTGCGCCGGTTCAAATCAGATTAAGGTCATTTTGCGGGCCGTTGGCCATGTCGTGCAACAAAAAAGTCCGAAGATTTCCGTCCGGACATTCAAAGCGGTGTTTGTAAACAGGAGCGCGGTGAATCGGCGAGGGCGCTCAACGAGTTGCTTACTTGCAGGAGAGGGATGCCATTGTCCATTTGAGAAGACAAAAGGCCCATGCCCTTTGAAGAAGATGAAAGGCCGGCGATTGCTCGCCGGCCATTTCATTAGAAGTAATGCGGTGTATCGGTTAAGGTGCTTAAGGAGCAACTTACCTGCGGGATGGAGCCGACACTGGCCGTGGTGTAGGTGCCTCCCGCGGGGCAACCTGGGATGCTGCTGTTGGAGTTCAGCTTGATGAAAGCTGAAACGGTGGCCACATCCGGCACGGTTGCACCGGTGGCTTGACCGTTTTCCAACGCCCATTCATCAATGGCCGACTCAATTTGCCGCAGGTTGTTGATGCAGGCATTTTGCTGCGATTTCGCCCGGGCGTGGAT
>JASHVW010000083.1 GCA_030044395.1 Verrucomicrobiia bacterium | reverse complement strand
TGGCGGGGCAATCGTGTCATACGCGAAGGAATCGTCGTGATACCCCAACGGAAGCTTGGTTGGGTCGAAAGTTCCGACCACCGTTGGGTACCGGATTAGCAGCTTGGTTTTGTGAAATGCATTTGTGTAGGCTGCAATCACTTCGTCCTGAACTTCAACCGACGCAAACAGATTGGTCACCGGATAGGTGTGCCATTCGCCCCAGAATCCAAGCAGACCAAGCTCAATAAAGCCTACGCGCGGGTCGCCATCGTAACGCGCGCCCAGCGCGGCAACGAAATTCGTCATCGCCTGGTCCAGCAGCGCGTTTTCGTAATCGGGGCTGACGCTTAGAGTGTTGCCATAGTTGGTGTACGAATAGGTAATAAGACCGTCGTCAAGCAGGTATTGCGGTATGCCGGTCGGCAGCGTCGGATAATCAAGATAAACCCGGAACACGGTTTGATGGCTGCGTCCAGCGTCGGTACTCAGTAAAGAATCAAGGCTCGACCAGTCGAAATTTGTGGGGCCGGTCATCAACGAGTTCAAGGGAAGATAACTCCACTCCATGCTATAAGGGAAAGTCGTGTAATCGCCGCTATAAGGCATAAAACCCTTGAGCGGATTATCCGGAGGCGCGGGGCTGTAGCTAAGAGAATAGAAATTCGTCTGCCCCAATACCGACACGGCAAAGCAAGCGAAAAACGCCATCAGAATAACGCAGGCTGGAACCATCGGAGAGATTAAAGCGACCGCTTCCGAAATCTCAGTCCTCAACTGGTTTCCGGATTTGTAAACCAAACTGGATTGCCACAAACCAGGTGACGCCAGGGCAAAGATGATGCCGCCCAGCGTTTGCCGACCGCATTGCGGGCTGCCGCGGTCGCCGGCTTTCCCGGCCGGTTTTTTCAGAAATTTGATCTTCATTTGGTGAACACAAAATCGCATTACGGTTCAGGAGCCGGAATAGTGGCCGGCGTTACCCAACCCTGATGCCAATAGAGTCCCCACAGACCACTCAATCTGACGTAACGGGCATGGCCGTCAAAGAAGACTATGTTTATTCCTCCGGCCAAACCCGAACTCGACGATACGTTCTTCGGAGCACTCTGCGGCGCACCTCCACCGTGTCGAGCGATGGTAAGACGCCCCATGTAGGTGTACTCAGAGCCGTTATATAGATTTTCCGCCGGGCCTTCGGTTTCTTTCGGCCATCCGTCCACCCACACGGAATCACTTATCACCGGTGTGTCCGTGGGGATAAACACGGTTGAAGCCGTGTATTTCTCGGCAGCCGGGACAATGATTGTCTCATTATAATTGCCGTAATATAACCACCCGTTAAAGCCATAACTCCCATAGTAATTGGTTTTATACGGCCCCCACTTCCAGGTTTCGTCGCCCGTTCCAAAGGTGTATAGGGTGCTTATGTACGTTCGGGCTGACAGGGCAGTGGCAACCGGACAATCTCTAACTTGATTCAACTGCTGGTAGGGCATCAACAAGGCCATCCATAGGTTGTTCGTGTCCGCTTGACCATTATCAATATCATGGCCAAAATCGTCAACGTACATCTCGTGCGCAACACCCATTTGCTTTAAATTGCTTAAACACTGTCCGGCCTGGGCTCTGAGTTTGGCTGCCGCGAGCGCCGGCAACAGGATCGCTGCCAGTATCGCAATAATCGCAATGACCACCAGCAGCTCGATCAAGGTAAACGCCTGCGCTTGGCGCTTCAGAGTGTCAGCAGTTGATGGCCTCGGCATAATAATTGCAGAATGATTATTGCCGTATATTATTGTCTCCCTCGGCGCTTGTCTTGTCCGCCAAATGATAGACAACCACCATCCAACCCTGCGTTCTACACAAGTCGTTGATTATCAGTACGAACCGACAGCCGCTCATAACCGGCCAGGGCACCGGGGGATGACATTTTTGTCCCAATGGGTCGAAACTCACGCCGAGGGGGGGGAGCGCTGGAGGTATTTGGCCACCGCCTGCGATCGGGAGTGAACGTGCATCTTTTCATAGATTCGCCGGATGTAGGTGCGTACCGTGCCGAAACCGAGTCCCAATTTGTCGGCGATCTCCTTGACGAGATAACCGTTGGCCAAAAGTTCCAATACCTCCCGCTCCCGGGCGGAAAGTTCTCCCGCTTCATCGGCCGGGACATTGCTTTGAAAAAATTGAACCACTTTCCGCGCGATGTGGCTGCTCATCGGCGCACCCCCGTAGTGCGCGTCTCGAATCGCATTCAGCAATTCCTCCGACGGCCTGTGTTTAAGCACGTAACCAATTGCGCCGGCAGCCAATGCTTTGAAAATTCGCTCCGGATTTTCGTAAACCGTGAGCATCACAATCCGGATCAAAGGACACAGCGCTTTCAATTTTCTCGCACACTCGATTCCGTCCATGCCAGGCAGGCTGATGTCCATAAGAACAACTTCCGGTGGAGTCTCAGGTATCCCCCGTAACGCGTCTTCCGCGTTGGAGTAGCAGGTCAGGCAACTAATGTCCTTTGTCTGACCGAGAAGACGAGCCAGACCTTTGCAAAGGCTTGAATCATCCTCAACAATGGAAACAGTGATAGGCGTGGTCTGAAATTCCTGGATCATCCGTTGTAAAAATAAAAGGTTAACTCGATTTGGGTTCCCCGATTCGGTTGGCTCTCCAGCCTGAACTGGCCGCCGATGGTCTGCATTCGCTTGCGCATGTTTGTCAAACCGTTTCCCCACAAGACACGATTCGCGCCTTCCATAATCCCGGCCGTGTTTCCATCCGGCATCGGTCCAGGCCGGAATCCGCATCCATCGTCCTTGATCGTAACGGTAAATTTCGCCGGCTCGACTGTCATTTGAATCTGGACTTCAGACGCGTTGGCGTGCTTCACGATGTTGTTTAAGGCCTCTTTCAAGGTCATGAGGAGATTGTGGCGGACATCCGAGGTCAGAGAAACATCGGGCAGGCGCGCGGGCACGGCGAGACGAGAGCGAATCCTGGCCAATTGCAAATAGTCCTGTACGAAGTAACAGGCGTAAGTCACGAAGTGGTCCAGCGTGTCGTTCTCAGGATTCACCGCCCAAACGATTTCACCCAGCGACTGTGTCAATTCGCGCGCTTTGTCAGTGATCTTGCGGACATCAGCCTGGACCGCATCCTGGGAACTTTCGGGGTTTTGGGCCAGTTCACTGAGAATGACGATCTCCGACAATCTGGCCCCCAAATCATCATGGATGTCATTGGCAATGCGCCCCCGTTCCGCCTCAATGGCGCGTTCCCGCTCAATACGGTCAATCCGCCGTTGCAATCTTCGCTTCACGACGTAACGCACCGAACCGGCGACACTTCCGAGAGTCGTCAACACAACCAACACCATAAACCATTTCGTCTGCCAGAAATAAGGCAATACCGTCACGGCCAGGGTGGCTCCCGTATTATTCCAGACGCCGTCATTGTTACAGGCAATGACACGGAATTGGTAGCGTCCGGGTGGTATGTAGCTATAGTCAGCCGTGCGCTTTGTGCCGGCCTCGTCCCAACTGCTTTCGAGGCCTTCCAATTTGTATTTGAATCGGACCTTTTCCGGATCGGTCAGGCTTAAAGCCGTGTATTGAAATTCCAAACGCCGCCGGCCGGGCGGAAGTTTCAGGTCTCCGTCCAATGTGTCCGCCAGCAGTGCGGTTCCCGCAACCGCGACTCCCTCAACCAGCACCGGCGGGGGCAGCGGGTTATGCGGAACATTATCCGGGTTGACAATTGCGAACCCCTTGACGGTGGGAAACCACAGGCGTCCGTCGCGAGCACGCAAACCTGATGGCTGACATCCTCCCACGCATTCGATGCTCGGCAACCCGTCAGACTTGTCATAACCGACACATTGAATCATATTGCTTTTGTTTGTCCAAAGCGCCAATTGCTGCTTGCTCACGCAAAAGACACCTCCGTAAGAACCGAGCCAGAGGTTGCCTCGGTCATCCTCAAGAATCTGGCAGATGACGTCATTGATCAAACCGTTCTTCGTCGTCCATGTCGTGATTTTTCCGTCTTCCCACCGGCTCAATCCGCCCCCGCAAGTGCCGATCCATAGGGTGCCGTCGTCGTCCGCCTGGAGAGACCAGACGGTTTCGCTGGCCAGTCCGTCATCTTTGCCGATGTGTGTCCATTGGCCGTTTTGCCAGCGATACAGGCCTTCATTCTCGGTGCCAACCCAAAGGCTGCCTGAGGCATCTTGGACCATGACTCTTACATCCAGGCTCGGGGACGCTCCGGGAATCCTGATGATCGTCCGTTTGTCTCCACGCAGCCGTGTGAGCACGCCAAAGCCCTGCTGGCCCAGCCATAAATCGCCTTGGCGGTCTTTATAGATTGCAAATATCTGCCGGCCGATTGTCGCCCCGTCGGAAAGATCGGCAAACCTGCCGCCTTCGCATTTAAACAATCCATCCCATGTTCCAGCCCAAACGATGCCATCATGATCCAGTAACACCGACCAAACGTGCCCATTCATCAATCCTTCACTGGAACCGTAATGTTCCACGTGTCCATTACTTGACAGGCGATCCAGCCCGTCTCCGTTCAATGCAATCCAAATGTCGGCATTCGTTGACTCACAAGCTGACGTGACCTGGTCGGAAGACAACCCCTGGCGAACGCCTACACTTTGAAATGTCGCCGGCCTCAGCCGGCATAAACCGCCGCTTTCCATTCCCACCCACATGTTCCCCTCTCTGTCCTCTGTCACACAGCGTACAAAATCACTTGGCAATCCATCTTTCGTCGTCAAGTGCAGTACCGCTCCGTCGGAATCATAGCGATACAAACCGCTTCCCATCGTGGCCACCCAGACTCGATCGTGGCTGTCCTCGTAAAGATCGTAAATCGGCGAGTTGGTCCAGGCAAAAGCTCCCCGATCAGCCGTCCAACGCCCGGACTCGAACTTCCGCAAACGTCCATTCGCCGCCACCCAAACTCCGCCCGCGCGGCTTGTTGCCATATCAACCTGGAAATTTCCGGCGTTGGTTTCGCTCCACGTGGTCTGGAATTTTCCGTCTTGCCATACCGCCAGTTCCTGTTCCGTTTGTACCCAAACCCGCCCCGCTTCATCGTCCGCCACCGCGTCAGGCTCAATGCCTTTGAGGTTCCAATCCGCGGACGGTACTGTAAATCCGGCTTTGCCCAAACAAATCAACTGCCAGTCGCATGACACCACCCAAACACGTCCTTCGGAATCGTCGCAAATCGCCCTGGCATAACTGAAGGCGGTCCCCTTGCCGGGCATTTGATAATATGTAAACCGGCCATTCCGGAGACAGAGAAGTTCCCCCTGTTCACCTGAAACCCACAGCGTTCCCTCGCGATCCAGGAACAGTTTGACAAATCTGTTGTTTTTGATCGCCAGGGTATTGTCCTCTTTGAACACCTTGAAACTAACCCCGTCAAACCGCACCAGTCCATTTTGAGTTCCCAGCCATAAATAACCGTCGCGCGTTTGAACAATGGAAGTAACCGTACTCTGTGGAAGCCCCTCGTCGGTTTGCCAGACATCAAACTGGTAGGTCGGCGAGGCTTTTGCGCCCCCCACAAACGCCACCAAAATCAGGAGCCAGCAAACCAACCACTTTTGGCAACCGAACATTGCCTGCTTCATCATATCAACTGACAGTTTTGAAGCCAACCAAAGCAGCAAGCGGCTGAACATGGCTGACTTGATCGGCAACATGCCCTGAAGCCGCAGCGACCTCCAGCAAAAAACAGCTTGCTTGCTGCGGATTGAGGCCGTGGCTTGCTCGAGGTTGTCCGCGATGTTTGAGCCATACGGGTTTGCGTTTCATGGGTATCAACGTCCAGCCCGTCGGCGTCATGGAATTATATTTCACGGACGGCTATGGAGTCGGGTTTCCTTACGGCAAAGAAGGTGGTTCATTCTACTTGGCGGGGTGGACTACAGAAGAAATTGCGACTGCGCATAATAAAACCAATTTTCCTGATCAGCCAGGATGGAAAAATTTTAGCCATGGATCTGCGCGACGGCAAAATCAAGGAAGCCGTGGCCTCTGCCCTGGCAAATTAGCCCATGGGACTGGCCCCGTGGCCAGCTCTGCCATCGCATTCTCCGCGCGAAACCAACTTTGGGCGGCGCGGCAGCGCCCGCCCTGCCACAATTCATTTCGAATTGCGAAATGGCTCGACAATCAGTATGACCATAACAGAATCACGAAGAAGGTTAAATACAGCTCATTCGCGATATGGATATGGACAATGCATCATCCGGAGCATCCTCGATTGGGGAGCAATTGCTAACCCACACCGCCAGGCCAAAAATTTGTATCGGGCCGCTAATGATCGGCGCCCTCATCGCGTCGGCTTGCGTTGCCGCGCGTGCCGGCCAGGAAAGCGCGGCCCATCCCGGTTACTACCGCTTTCCGGCCATTCACGGTGACACCATCGTTTTTACCGCCGAGGATGATTTGTGGCGGGTCGGCGTTGGAGGCGGCGTGGCCGAGCGGTTGACCACTCATCCGGGCGAGGAAACGCATGCGGCCTTTTCGCCCGACGGCAAGACAATCGCCTTCTCCGCCGAGTATGAAGGGCCACAGGAAGTTTATACCATGCCGGTGGACGGCGGACTGCCGGTGCGCCAGACTTATGAAGGCGAGAGCGCTGTGGTCGTGGGCTGGACGCCGGACGGGAAGGTCCTTTACGACACGCGCCACTTTTCCACTCTTCCCGACTGGCAACTGGCGCAAGCCGATCCGGCCACGGGTGTAGCCGCGCCGTTGCCGCTCAGCCAGGCCAGTGACGGAGTTTTTTCGCCCGACGGCAAGACGTTGTTCTTCACTCGCCAGGCATTCCAGGGCAGCCATACCAAGCGTTACCGCGGCGGCACCGCACAGAATTTGTGGAAATATGTCCTGGGCGCGCCGGAAGCGACGCCGCTCACCGCCGACTTTTCAGGAACCAGCAAGAACCCAATGTGGTGGCAGGGCCGCATCTATTTCATCTCCGATCGCGACGGCACGATGAACCTCTGGTCCATGAATCCGGACGGCGGCGATTTGCATCAACTCACTAAGCACTACGACTGGGACGTGAAAAGCGCATCGCTTTCGGACGGACGCATCATCTACCAACTCGGCGCCGATTTGTATCTGTACGATATTGCTTCCGGCAAGGATTCGGTGATTCCCATCACTTTGGCCTCCGATTTCGACCAGGAACGCGAGAGATGGATTTCCAAACCAATGGACTACCTGACCGCATCCCATCTGTCGCCGGACGGCGACCGCATCGTTCTGACGGCGCGTGGCGAGGTATTTGTGGCGCCCGCTGAACAGGGCCGTTTCGTTGAGGCCACCCGCACCCAGGATGTGCGATACCGGCAGGCTGTTTTCATGCCGGACGGGAAGTCGCTGCTGGCGCTTTCGGACGCCACGGGTGAACTGGAGTTTGACCAAATTCCCGCCAATGGCGTGGGCGAAATCAAACAATTGACCGACGACGGAAAAGTACTCCGGTTCGACGGAACGCCATCGCCGGATGGCGACTGGATCGCGTACCAGGACAAAAACCAGGTGCTGTGGCTGTTCAATCTCAAGAAACACAAGACCCGGCAGATCGCCGCGTCGAAGAACGACGAGTTCGGCCGGCTGAGCTGGTCACCAGACAGCCAGTGGCTGGCTTATGTGGCCACGGCGGACAATTCTTACTCGCAAATCTGGCTGTATCACCTCAAGGACGAGACCACCACGGCCCTTACGGACGACCGCGTGAACAGTTACAGCCCGGCATGGAGCGCCGATGGCCAATGGATTTATTTCCTGTCCGACCGCCATTTGGACTCGGTCGTTTCCAGTCCCTGGGGATCTTACGAGCCGGAGCCGTTTTTTGATGAAACCGCGGAGATATACCTGGTTTCACTGCTCAAAGGCGGACGGTCGCCCTTTACGCCGGCCGATGAATTGCATACCGGCGATGAAAAATCCGACTCGCCGGCCAAAACAAATAAACCGCCTGCCGTCCTGATTGATTTGAACGGCCTCCAGCAGCGCACGCAGCGCGTGCCGGTGCCGCCGGGTAATTATTCAAACCTGACCGTCGGCGAAAAGCGATTGTATTGGGTGTCCACGAGCTCCGGTTCGTCGTCCAAAAACAACGTGATGACGCTGGAAATCACAAACAAGGACATTAAGCCCAAGACGTACGCCGGGGATGTCGCTGATTACGAACTTTCCCTGGACCGA
>JASHVW010000082.1 GCA_030044395.1 Verrucomicrobiia bacterium | reverse complement strand
AAAACTTTTGTGTCCAGCAGCGCGTTCGCCGTGTCTATTCCTGAAATATTTTTTCCTCTGGGGTAACTACCCGGGTAACCACCGCTGGCCATCACCACGCAAACTGATGCTTGCGGTTTCCATTTCAACTCGATTTTGTCCAGCGCACCGCTGACGCTGGCGTCGAGCAGTTCCACCAGGTCACTTTCCAATCGCGTGAGATAAACTTGCGTCTCCGGATCGCCGAAGCGGGCATTAAATTCCAATACCTTGGGGCCAAATTTCGTCAACATAATGCCGGGATATAAAATGCCGCGGTAATCAATCCCTTCCGCGGCGCAGCCGCGCATAAATGGAGTGAGAATCTTTCCGGCGACATCAACAAGCTGCGCATCGGTCAGAAACGGCGTGGGACAACACGTACCCATGCCGCCGGTGTTTAGGCCGCGGTCGCCATCGTCCGCGCGCTTGTGGTCCTGTGATGTCGGAAAAAGTTTTGCTGTCTTGCCGTCGCATATTGCGTGGAGCGAAATCTCCATCCCGTCGAGAAATTCCTGGATGACGACCCGCGACCCTGCGGCGCCAAACATTCTGGCGACCATGATTTCGTCCACGGCCGCCGCGGCTTCGGCGGCGTCGGCACAGATCAACACGCCCTTGCCAAGCGCCAAGCCATCCGCCTTTACCACGCATTTGCCGAGCGATCCGGCAAACGCCTTCGCAGGCACGACTTCGGAAAAAGTTCCCGCGGTGGCCGTGGGGATGCCGTATTTCTCCATGAACGTTTGTGAAAAAACTTTGGAAGACTCGAATTGGGCGGCCTTTTGGTTCACACCCCAGATGCGCAGGCCATTCTTCTGGAACAAATCCACAATGCCAAGCGCCAGTGGATTGTCCGGCCCGACCACGGTCAATTCAATTCTCTTTTCCTGCGCGAACGCCAACAGCCGGGCCAGGTCCTCCGCGCTGATATTGGCGCATTCGACCATTGTACCGCTCCTGGCAACCCGTTCCTGCACGATGCCGGCGTTGCCGGGCGCGCACCACATCCGCGTGACATGCGGCGACTGCGCCAGTTTCCAAACGAGCGCGTGTTCGCGTCCGCCCGAGCCGATGACAAGGAGGTTCATTTATTGAGGACGAATTTTAATCCGCGACACGCCCGAAATACACGAAAGAAAATTTCCAGCATGACGCGTCCCGCAAAGTTATTCATCAACTTCGCAGGGCTCGCAGTTTCCGTTCCCACTGGCTGCGCTATTTCTCCCGTTATCGAACCGCTTCAGGCAAACCAGCAGGATGCTAATGTCCGCGGGCGATACGCCCGAAATTCTCGCCGCCTGGCCAATGGTTGCCGGGCGGATTTTGGACAGCTTTTGGCGCGCTTCCAATCGCAAACTGGGCACTGTAGTAAAATCAAAGTCTTCAGGGATTTGTTTCCCTTCCATTTTTTGAAACTTGGCGATCTCAACCTCCTGACGTTCAATGTAGCCCGCATACTTAACGGCAATTTCAACCTGTTGAATAACCTCATCCGACAGGGACTCATCTCGCGTCGGCAATTGGGAATAGTTGATCTCCGGGCGGGAGAGAATTTTTGCGAGGGTATCCGCGCCGGATCGTGAATTAGATAATCTTATTAATTCATTATTTATTTTTAGTTTCTTCGTGGCGAATTTTTGATAGTTGCGCTCGGGCAATAGCCCAATTTCACGGCCGACCTCCGAAAGCCGCAAATCCGCGTTGTCCTGGCGCAACATCAAGCGGTACTCGGCACGTGAGGTGAACATGCGATACGGCTCGATAGTCCCCTTAGTCACCAAGTCATCAATCAAAACACCTATGTATGCCTGGTCCCGTCGCAGCACAAGCGGAGGCTGTCCCTTGTTCCGGCGTGCAGCATTGATCCCAGCCATAAGCCCTTGGGCACCCGCCTCCTCATAGCCAGATGTTCCGTTGATTTGGCCGGCAAGAAACAGGTTCTTGCAGACCTTCGTTTCCAGCCAAGGGTGCAGTTGAGTGGGGTAAGCGAAATCATATTCGACCGCATAGGCCGGTCGAAGGATATCGGCATTCTCGCAACCGATTATCGTTTTGACTAATTCGACTTGGACCTCAAATGGCAACGATGTGGAAAAGCCGTTTATATAGAATTCGTCCGTCTCAATCCCTTCAGGCTCCAGAAAAATCTGATGCCGTTCCTTATCAGGGAATTTAACGATTTTGTCCTCAATCGAAGGGCAATATCGAGGGCCAACGCCTTCGATTACCCCCGAATACATTGGAGATTTATGAAGGTTTTCGCGGATGATCTTGGCCGTTTTATCAGTCGTAAATGTTATAAAACAAGGAAGTTGTCCGTTCAGTCGGTTTAACGTCGAACCCCGCGGGTACTTACTTTCTTGAAAGGCACCAACCGGATTTGTTCTGGAATGTTCCATGTGGAACAAATCATCCTTCCAAAAGGTGAAATAAGGTACCGGCTCATCGCCATTTTGGATCTCGGTTTTTGAAAAATCAATCGAGCGGCGAAGCAGTCGAGGCGGGGTTCCAGTCTTCAATCGAGCCAGTTCAAGGCCAAGTTCTTTCAAAGATGCAGAAAGATTCATTGCCGCAGCGTCGCCCAATCGGCCCCCGGATTGTTGGTTGCTTCCTATGTGCATCAGCCCACGAAGGAATGTTCCGGTGGTAACGACGATGACCTTGGCTAGATAATGAACTTGCAATGAAGTCTCCACACCAAATGCAACTCCATCCTTATGCAGGATGGACATTGTCTGCCCCTGCTTCACGTCTAGGTTCGGCTCGGATTCACAGACCCATTTCAAACGGAATTGGTATGCTTTTTTGTCGCACTGTGCGCGTGGCGACCAAATTGCCGGCCCCTTCTTGGCGTTTAACATCCGGAACTGAATTCCAGTAAGATCGGCATTTAATCCCATTTCACCACCAAGTGCGTCAATTTCCCTGACCAGATGTCCCTTGGCAGAGCCACCGATAGCTGGGTTACAGGACATCTGACCTATGGTGTCCACGTTGATTGTCAGAAGAAGAGTTTCACAGCCCATCCTTGCCGAAGCCAAGGCAGCCTCGACACCAGCGTGACCTGCTCCGATCACGATGACATCATATTTCTTTGGATAGATAAACATATCAACACCAAAAGCTATTTCTCCGTTGCCTGGAAACCCATGACCGTCAAATTGTTATTTGCCGTTAATTAAGTATTGAACAACTTCAGATTGACTATACATATAGTCCTTATTACAAATTACTTATGTAACATCTTTCGTTGTGAATAAGTCGTTAATTTTTCGGTTAATCATGGTAAATATTGCTCAGCTGAATGTCCAATAACCTTGTCAGGGACTTTAACCCGCGCCTCGGCTCGCTTG